>NZ_LZJJ01000400.1:0-15574 GCF_001667625.1 Mycobacterium sp. E1715 | reverse complement strand
TCCTGATGCCGCCGGAACCACGGTTCACCTATCCGCGAGGATCACATGATGCCCACGTCGCTCTCCCTCGACACCGCGCGCCGCGCCGACGGGGAGCTGATGTTGGTCGCGGCCGGGGAGATCGATCTGAGCAACATCGACGACTTCGTGCAGGCCCTCACCAACATCAGCGGAGAAGCCGCGAGCGGTGGTCCGCTCACCGTCGACCTCAGCGGCGTCGAGTACCTCGACAGCGCCGCCATCAATGCCTTGTTCTCCCACGCCGACCACATCAACCTGATCGCCCACCCGATCCTGATGCCGATCCTCACCATCAGCGGCCTCACCGAATTGGTCGCCGTCGAACCCGCGGCTTTGGCGGACTGACGACGACCGGCCGAGCGTCAGGGGTTCTCGGCGATCCAGGTGGTGGTGAAGCGCTGCAACGCTGGCAGGCTTTGGGTCAGATCGGCTTGCATCGATTTCTCGAGTTTGCGGCCCACCAACGGGATCCTCATCGCCACCTCCACGGCGAAGCGCAGTCGAGCCCCGTCTCCGGCGGGCGCCATGACCGCGTCCGCGCGCCCTGACCCCAGACCGCCGGAGGACACGACGTTGATCTGCCCGCGGACTTCGCCATCACCGATCGATCGCCACGTCTCGCTGTGAACGATCTTCAGCTCCCCGGGGACGACCTTGGCAATCAGCGCGGGCATTATCTGCCGGGATACGTGTTGGGTTGCCCGCATGCTCACCGTGCCGTCGGCGTCGACTTCCAGCGAATCCAGCGTGGTGGGGGCGTTGCTCGCTTTCAGGCGGGCCAGCCAGTAGTCCTCCCGCCCAAACGCCGCGTGGATTTGTTCCACGCTGGCGGGCGATTCGATGCGGATGTCGAAGGAGCGCGACATAGCAACCGATTCTTGCAAAGGGCCGGCCACGGCGAGCGGCGTGGCGCAGGTTTCGAACGTACGTGCGATGGTTATCCCTCCTCGCGGAGGTGAAGGACATGACTGACGACACGCGACAGGCGCCGAGCGAGAACCCGGAGAAGGACACGTCCCAGTGGGTGACCGGCGACGAGCCGATGACCGGTCCGCAGCGCAGCTACCTGCACACGTTGGCCCAGGAAGCGGGCCGGGACGTTCCCGATGATTTGACCAAGGCTCAGGCGTCCGAGCTCATCGACGAGTTGCAGGAACAGACCGGACGCGGCAACTGATCAGCCGGCGGGCCCGCCCCGGACGGTGGGCGTCGTCGGCGTCCGGGGCCGGGTCGCCTTACCGGTGAGGTCTCCGAATCTGACGCTGACGCGCTGAAAGCCCTTGACGCGTTCGGCTTTCGCCTTCTTGGTGTAGGTCTTGCGGTCGGCCGGCGTAAGTTCCGCGTTGTCTGTGAAGGGCGTGAGCAACGCCCGCGGGTAAAGGCGTTCCACCAGAACGACATTGATCTCGGCGCACAGAACCAGCGTTGACGACACCAGAAACAGAAAGGCCAGTAATCCCAGAACCAAGGCGAAGACGCTGTTGGTCGCGCTGGCCGACTTCACGGTGTGCCGAATGTATCCGGCGCCGCCCCACTGCAGGATCTGCCAAATGACCGCTGCCGCAAGCGCTCCGGGCAGCACCTGGCGATACGTCAGCTCCCGCGCGGTGGTGACGCGAAACGCCACCAGGCAAATCATCGCGTTGATCGCCACGGCCACCAGCGCGACGCCGATCTTTCCGAAGACGCCCAGCGCTCCTGTCGCCTGGCCGGCCGCCGACAGGACCGTGGCGGCGATGGCCGCCGAGCCCAGGACCAACAGCAACATCAAGCTGCGCAGTCGTGAGCGGACGGGGTCCGGACGCTTGTTCCTGGGGACGGCCCACACCGAGTCCATGGCATTCTGCACCGCCTGACCCACGCCAAGGCCGCCGTAGAGGGCGCCGGCGATGCCGACGACCACGGCGACGGTTCCTCCGCTGAGCCCTGCGGGCTGATGCAGCTGATCGCCGATGACCGGGAATTGGCTCAACGTGCTGTGCAGCACCTGTTCCCGCAGGTCGGGGCGTCCGGCGAGCACCACTCCGAGGCCGGTGGTCAACAGCAGCAGTAGCGGGAACAGGGATACGAACCCGTAGTAGGTGATCAAGGCGGATAGGTAGCCGCCTTGATCATCCAGATATTTGTAGACGACCCCGATAACCACGCCGGCGGCGCGGTTTCGTCGCTGCAGCCTGTCCAGCCAGCCGACCATCTCGTGCTCACTTCGTTTCTACGGAAGCGGATACCCCCCCGATGGGATTGCCTGGTGATACCCGCATTCGGCGACGATCAATCCCGCGCGGGCCCTGTGGGGCTGCCCCCGTGCCAGGATGGGTAGATGGGCGACGACGAAATGCATTCGGAGCGCGAATTCAACGAGCGCAACATCGAGGAGTTCCGCCGCAACGGCGGCAAGGTCGGCGGGCAGTTCGAGGGCTTCCCGTTGCTGCTGTTGACCTCGACCGGGGCACGAAGCGGTGCGCAGCGGGTAAACCCCGTCGCTTACTTCGATGTCGACGGCAGGATCTACGTCGTCGGGTCCGCCGCGGGCCGGGAGAAGAACCCCGCTTGGGTGCACAACATTCGCGCCCATCCGCGGGTGACCGTGGAGATCGGCTCACAGGAGCCCAAGCCGGCGACCGTGCGCGAATTGCCGCGCGACGAGCGGGATTCCGTCTACCGGATCGTGGTCGAGCGGGCGCCGGGCTTCGGCGACTACCAGGAGCGCACCGACCGCGTCATCCCGGTGTTCGAGCTGGTTACCGAATAACAGCACCGCCAACCGGTTTCGTGTCGCAAAATCATTTGAACCGAGTGTCATCGGCGGGGAGGAGACCGACATGACGTGTGCAGCAATGACGCCCCCGGTGCGCGGCCGGATGCTCTGGGCCGTCGCACTCGTTTTGGCGATGTTGCCGGTGATCGCGGTTTCGGCGCCGGCGATCGGCCGGGCCGATCCCAATTGTGCTGAAGGGTTTATCTGGAGCGCGGACTTGCATCAATGCGTTCCCTGGGTCCCGGCGGTGAATGGGCCGGGCGGACCCGGCGGGCCTGGTGGTCCGGGAGGACCCGGGGGACCGGGTGGGCCTGGTGGCCCAGGTGGGCCGGGAGGGCCCGGCCCGCGGTAGGGCCCGGCTGGCTCGGGAACTCTTCGCCCCTCGCGGGTCGTTATACTGGCTAAGTATCGCCATGACTGCGAGGGGAAGACGCATGCCACGCACAGACAACGACAGCTGGGATCTGGCCACCAGCGTGGGCGCGACCGCCACGATGGTGGCCGCGGCCCGAGCGATCGCGACCAGGGCTGACAACCCGCTTATCGAAGACCGATTCGCCGAGCCGCTGGTTCGCGCGGTCGGAGTGGACTTCTTCACGCGATGGGTCGACGGCGACCTCGTCGCCGCTGACGTCGACGACCACGAATCCGGTTGGAAGCTCGAGCACATGCCCCTGGCGATGGCCGCCCGCACCCGATTCTTCGACGCCTTCTTCCACGACGCGGCGCAGGCCGGGATCCGCCAGGCCGTAATCCTGGCTTCCGGCCTGGACGCGCGTGCCTACCGGTTGGCATGGCCTGCCGACATGACGGTCTTCGAGATCGACCAGCCGGCGGTGATCGAGTTCAAGACCGCCACCCTGGCGAAGTTGGGCGCGGCCCCGCGGGCAGACCTGCGCGCCGTCGCCATTGATCTGCGCAGCGACTGGCCGAAAGCTCTGGTGGATGCGGGCTTTGACAAGAGCCGCCCAACCGCCTGGATCGCGGAGGGTCTTTTCGGGTACCTGCCGCCCGAGGCGCAGGACCGCTTGCTCGACAACATCTCCGCGCTGAGCGCCGAGGGCAGCAGGCTGGCCGTCGAAGCCATCCCGGACCGTCCGCAGCAAGACGTCGAGAAGGCGCGCGAAATGATGCGCCGGGCCACCGCCAAGTGGCGCGAGCACGGCTTCGAGTTGGATTGGGAGGAGCTGGGTTTCGACGGTGAGCGCAACGACGTCGCCGACTACCTGAAGGATCTCGGCTGGCGGACGGTCGGCAAGCCTATGAGTGAGCTGCTGGCCGGCAGCGGGCTCGCGGCGATTCCCCAGACCAACGACTCGGTGTCCGTCGCCGACACGATCTACTACAGCTCGGTTCTGGGCGAATGACGGAGCCGAGCCGCCGAGGACTCAACGACGCGGTCACGCGGCTCTGGAGCTTCCTGGCCCCGGTCTACGACCTGCCGTTGTTGCAGCAGTGGGTATATCGTCCGCCGCACGACGAGGTGATAGCGCAACTGCGTGCTCACCATGCCCACAAGATAGCCGATATCGCTTGCGGCACAGGCATTCTCAGTGATCGGATCGCGCGCGAGCTCCAGCCCGACGAGATCTACGGTGTCGACATGTCCGAGGGCATGCTCGGCCAGGCGCGCGCCCGAACCGACCGGGTGCAGTGGTTACGTGGCCCTGCGGAGCGGCTCCCTTTCGACGACGGGGCCCTCGACGCGGTGGTGACCACCTCGGCGTTCCACTTCTTCGATCAGCCGGCGGCGCTGCGCGAATTCCACCGCGTGCTGGCGCCCGGCGGACTGGTGGCCGTATCGGCCCTCAGTGCGCGGCAACGGCGACTCCAGGCACCGTCGGCCAATAGGTGGAAGCCGCAACACAATGCGTCGCCGACGGAGATGCGCACGATGTTCGAAGACGCCGGGTTCGTCGTCAGCGAGCAGCGCCGCATCCCGCGGCCGGTCTGGACACGCGTCGTTTCCGACCTGATCACAGTCGGCATCAAGAACTGATCGACCGTCAGGCGGCCACCGCGCTCGCGGCGCGAGGAGCGGATCGCGGGAATGGATCGCGGTGACCGGTGTGCACCACGCGGGAGGGTCGATACGCCTGGGCCGGGCGGGCGACGATGGCGACATGCTGCCGGGCGAAGCGCTCCTGCCCGAGCTCACCCGTCCGATCGATGAAGTCGGAGGCGATCCACCCGGCGCCGAAAAGGGCCAGCGCGAAGCCGAATTGAAGCGGCGAGCCGGCGACGAGCGCCACCAAAGCGCACATTCCCGCGACCATCGCGACGGCGAATGTGACCAAGTAGAGAAGGGTTACGCGAGGGTCTCGTGCGGGCCGCGTGGACATCGCGCCTCCTCATCGGTCGATTACTCTGGCAGGGGGAAACCCAAACCGTGACCTCGATGTTTCGCTATCGAGACACGTCAATCGAGGGCCATACGGCATCGATGCAACGGCGTAGTACCCCCACCGAGAGGCCAAAGGTCCCACCGCGGCAATTCTTTTCATTCGGTCCGCATGCCGGGGCGGCATAAACGTCTGCGGTGCGGGGTGATTCGCCACCTGCGAGCCAGGTTATCGACAAGCAGCACGATGCCCGCCCCGCCGGGTGGCGAAGCGGGCGTCGTGCTTACTGCGGTTTACAGCGGAATCCACACTCCGAAGAACCAGAAGCCCCACTGATTGAAGCCGGGGTCCCACACCGGGGTCTCCTGATAGCCCCAGTAGTTGATCGGACCGTACCCCCAATATCCACCGGGCGGGGGGAGCGGCCGGTCCCACGCGGGGCGAGGCGGCGCACCGGGTCCCCAAGGCGCCGGACCGTCACCCCACGGGGCGCCGCGGAAGTAGCCGCGCTGAGGATCTCCGTGCCACGGACCGCCCGGTCCGCCCGGTCCGCCGGGGCCGCCGGGGCCGCCTGGGTGGTCGGGCCCGCCCGGGCCGCCGGGTCCGCCTGGATGATCGGGCCCTCCGGGGCCTCCGGGGCCTCCGGGTCCACCGGGACCATTTGGCCCGCCCGGGTGACCGGGGCCACCTGGCCCACCAGGTCCGCCCTGCGGCCCGCCGGGACCGCCGGGGCCCCCAGGTCCGCCCGGCCCGCCGGGGCCCCCAGGTCCGCCCGGCCCGCCGGGGCCCCCAGGTCCGCCCGGATCGCCGGGTGCGTTCGGGGGATGAATGCCCCCGGGAGCGGGTGCGCCATGGTTGCCTGCCGGGCCAGGCGGCGGCCCGCCGGGAGCGGCGCTGGCCGCACCGGAACCCATGCCCAACGCCGCAGCGCTCAGAGCGCCGGCAACGGTCATCCCCCCAAGAAATTGCTTAAGTTTCATAGTCCTTCACCCTGTCTGACTACTGGTGAATTCCTCAGAATCCCCCCTTACATCAACCGACCATAGATAGCTTGCCTATGCAACGGCTGTGAGAGGCCCATGCGGAGCTTTGGGTCGTGCACGCGGCACCCCGACCACGGAAGGCGGACGGTCGGCTCAGGTACCGCGAGACATAAACCGCTGCGATCCGCGACGGCGTGTCGTCGCAGGCGTTTATGTGTCGCGGCTCGGCGCCAGCCAGACGCGGCACCTTTGGGTAGCCCGACAAGCGGGAGTAAACCGTTTGGCAAGGCTATGTTTGCTAGTCCGGCGGGTCTTTGATGTATATCGTTGCGGCCGTGTCGAGCCCGTCGCATCCCCATCCGTCCGAGCCGCACGTGGGTTCGGTGTCGTCGAAATTGAACTGGCTGCGCGCCGGAGTCCTGGGCGCCAACGACGGAATCGTGTCCACGGCGGGCATCGTGGTGGGGGTCGCGGCCGCGACGGTGGAACGCGCTCCCGTGTTGACCGCCGGCACCGCCGGACTGGTCGCCGGAGCGGTGTCGATGGCGCTGGGCGAATACGTTTCGGTCAGCACCCAACGTGACACCGAGAAGGCGCTGCTGCACAAGGAACGCCAGGAGCTGCGCGACGATCCGGTCGCCGAAATGGACGAGCTCGCCGCCTTGTACGAGGCGAAAGGCCTGACGGCCGCGACCGCCCGCACCGTCGCCGAGGAACTCACCGACCACAATCCGCTTCTCGCGCACGCCGAAGTCGAACTGGGCATCAATCCCGAGGAGCTGACCAATCCCTGGCAGGCGGCGTCGTCTTCGGCGTTGTCGTTCGCAATCGGGGCCCTGCTGCCGCTGATCGCGATCTTGGTTCCGCCGGCGGCGTGGCGGATCCCGGTCACCGTCGCGGCGGTGCTCGTCGCGCTGGTCATCACCGGGGCGGTGTCGGCCGGTTTGGGCGGAGCGCCCAAGGGCCGCGCTGTGCTCCGCAACGTCATCGGAGGCGGTCTCGCATTGGCGATCACGTACGTGATCGGCCACCTGGTGGGCGCGGCGATCGCCTGAGCCGCGGTCCCACCTGCCTGAATCGGGTCGACCCGGGGCGACTGTGGCCGGTAACTGTAATATCTACTGTTGCCATCCTCGCATGAGGGATCCCAACTCCGGGCGGAGCGTCGCGCATTGACCGAAACGAATCTCGTGCCGGATGACGTCGATTCGGCGGCGCAGGAGCCATACTTCCTGCGCGACGAAACCCGTTTCGTGCCAAACCCGATCGCGCGCGGTGGGTGGGGCCCGTCGCTCAGCGGGCACGTCGTCGGCGGACTCCTCGGGTGGGCGGTGGAACGCGCGGTCGGTGACCCGGAACTTCAACCCGCCCGCCTGACCGTCGACCTTCCCGCACCGGTCGCGCTGGAACCCATGGAGGTGCATACCACCGTGCACCACGACCGGCGGCGGCTGCGGCTCGTCGAGGTCGTCCTCACCCAGCACGGTCTCCCGGTTGCGCGGGGGAGCGCCTTATTCCTGCGGCGCGGCCCCCAGCCAGAGGGGCAGGTGTGGTCGCCGAACCCGCAGATGCCGCCGCTGCCCATCGAGGGCGGCGCCCAACCGACGCTCTTCATGCGCACCTACGGATGGGGCACCGAATTGCAGAATCGCGACCCCGAATGGGTCGACGCCTCCGGCCAGAAATACACCTGGCTTTGCGAAACCCGCTCGCTCATCGGCGGTGAACCGCTCAGCCCGTTCACCCGCGCCGCCATGGCAGCCGATATCACTGCCTCCCTTGCCAATTGGGGAACAAACGGTTTGCAGTTCATCAATGCCGACTACACGCTCACGCTGAGCCGACTGCCGGAAGGCCCACACATCGGCATGGCCTCGCTGACCCACTACAGCCACGACGGGGTGGCCACCGGTTCGGCTGTACTCGTCGACCGCACGGGTCCCATCGGCAGCGGCGTTTCGGTTGGCATTGCGCACTCCGGATTCCGCCCGACACAGGTCAATCCGACGAGCGAATGAGCATCGGAAGCGACGTCACCTACTGGAGGCTGGTCGCCGACGCGGCGCGGGCGGGATCGCCCCGGCCGCTGCTCGCCGACGACCACGCGCGCACGCTGACGGCGCGGCAGTTCCACGATGCCGCCTGCGCGACGGCCGCCGCCTTCGCCGCTTTGGGGATCCGCGCGGGAACCGTCGTGTCGTGGCAGTTGCCGACCACGCTGGAGACCGTGGTCGTTATGGCGGCGCTGGCCCGGCTCGGTGCGGTGCAAAACCCGATCATCCCGATCCTGCGGGAGCACGAGGTCGGTTTCATCACCGAGCAGCTCTCCTCGGAATACCTTGTGGTGCCCGAGCGTTGGCGCGGATTCGATCATGGCGCCCTGGCGCGGGCCCTGTCCGCGAGTCGAGGTTTCAAGGTCATCACCGTCGACTTGGTGACGCCGCCGGCCGGCGGCGAGCTTCGGCTGCCTCAGGCGGACGCCGGTGCGCTCCCGCCGCCGCCGGCTTCGGCCCGCGATGCGCGATGGGTCTACTACTCGTCGGGAACCACCGCCGCGCCCAAAGGGATTCGCCATACCGACGCATCGGTGATGGCCGGCGCGACCGGGCTGGTCGAGGCGATCGGCATCACCGGCGACGATGTCGATCCCATCGCCTTTCCGGTCGCGCACATCGGCGGCGCGGTGATGCTGGCCGCCGCGCTGCGGACCGGCATGCGGTTGGCGCTGTTCGAGGTATTCGACCCGCCGGCGACGCCGTACTCCATCGCGGCGCACAACCCGACCTTCCTGGGCACCGCGACCCCCTTTTTCCTCGGCTTCCTCGAAGCCCAGCGAGCCCACGGCGACCGGCCGTTGTTCCCGTTCCTGCGCGGCTGCCTGGCCGGCGGCGCGCCCATCACCGCCGAACTCGGTCGCCAGATCCGGGAAGCCTTCGGTCTTCCCGGCATCGCCAACGCCTGGGGGCTCACCGAGTTCCCGGTGGCGGCTTCGCCGTCGCTCACCGACACGCCGGATTCGCTGGACCACACCGTCGGTAGGCCGACGCGGGGGGTCAGCGTCCGGGTGGTGGGCAACGACGAAGGCGAACTGCCCGTCGGTCAGGAGGGCGAGCTCCGCCTCAAGGGTCCCCAATGCTTTCTCGGCTACGCCGACCCCGCGCTGGACGCCGACGCGTTCGACGAGGACGGCTGGCTCCGCACGGGAGATCTCGGGCTGGTCGATCAGGACGGCAACGTCCGCGTGACCGGTCGGATCAAGGATGCGATCATCCGCAATGCCGAGAACGTTTCGGCTCTCGAAGTCGAGAATGTGCTGGCCACCCATCCCGCGGTCGCCGACGTGGCGGTCATCGGGGTTCCCGACCCGCGCACCGGCGAGCGGGTATGCGCGGTCGTGGTGCCCGCGTCGGCCGAGAGCGTGTCGTTGGAATCCCTTGTGCAGCATTGCCATTCGAACGGGCTGAGCCGCTATAAACACCCAGAACGATTGGTGATGGTCGAAGCCTTGCCGCGCAACCAATTCGGCAAGGTCATCAAGAAAGACCTCCGCGAAGCCTTCGGGTGATTTCGGGCTACAGCCCCTTGGGGGCCTCGCGGACGGCCTGCACCGCGGCCGCGTCGCCGTCGAACTCCACTCGCGCCGAACGCCCGACCGAGAACAGCAGCAGCTCCTCGGGCGGGCCGGTCACCGTGACGGCCGGGCCGCTTCCCGCGGTCAGCATCGTCTTGCCCTCCGGGGTGCGCAGTGCCACCCGGCCCGGCACCTTGGCCAGCGTCAGCCGCGCCATCATCGGCAGGGTGCGGCGCAGCCGGGCGCTCAGCTCGGGTTCCAGCGCCCGCGGCTCCCAGCCCGGCTGCGCGCGGCGCACGTCCTCGTGATGGATGAACATCTCCGCCACGTTGGCCACCGGGTCGAGCAGCTTCAACGGGGAGTAAAGCGGCGGACCGGATGCCACCTTGTCGACCAGCTCGTCCCACTCGGCCCGCTCGGCCACCTGGTTCTGCACCTTCTCGGTGTGCGCGGCGAAGAACGGGATCAGGATGCCCGGGGCGGCGTCGGGCCGGTACTCCCGGATGACGAGGTGGGCGGCGAGGTCCCGCGTCTTCCACCCCTCGCACAAGGTGGGCGCCTCCGGCCCGGCTGCGCGCATGGTTTCGACGAGGGCGGCACGTTCGCGTTGCGCGACAGACATGTGTTCAGGGTAGGACCAGCCCCCGGGCACGGACCATCCGCGTCTCGGTAAATTTGCATCGTCGTCTCCTGGAGGAAAGTGCAGGCAATCTGATGAACGCGCGTGTCGAGCAGCTGGAGTTTCAGGCCGAGGCCCGGCAACTGCTGGACCTGATGGTCCACTCCGTCTACTCCAATAAGGATTCGTTTCTGCGGGAGCTGATCTCGAACGCTTCCGACGCACTGGACAAGCTGCGGCTGGAAGCCTTCCGCAACAAAGACCTCGATGTCGACACCTCCGACTTGCACATCGAGATCGAGGTGGATAAGGGCGCCCGGACGCTCACTATCCGCGACAACGGCATCGGCATGACCCGGGACGAGGTGGTGGGGCTGATCGGCACCCTGGCCAAGTCGGGCACGGCCGAGCTGCGTCAGCAATTGAAGGAGGCCCAGAACGAGGCCGCGTCGGAGGAACTGATCGGTCAGTTCGGCATCGGGTTCTATTCGAGCTTCATGGTCGCCGACAAGGTCGAGCTGCTCACCCGCAAAGCCGGCGAGAGCGAAGCCACCAAGTGGGAATCCAGCGGCGAGGGCACCTACACCATCGAAGCCGTCGACGACGCACCACAGGGGACGTCGGTCACGCTGCACCTCAAGCCCGAAGACGCCGAGGACGAGCTGCACGACTACACCTCGGAGTGGAAGATCCGCAGCCTGGTCAAGAAGTATTCCGACTTCATCGCCTGGCCCATCCGGATGGAGGTCGAACGACGGACTCCGGCCGAGGAGGAGGGCGGCGAGGAGACCGTCACGCTCGAAACCGAGACCCTCAACTCGATGAAGGCGCTCTGGGCCAGGCCCAAAGAAGAGGTCTCCGAGGAGGAGTACAAGGAGTTCTACAAGCACGTCGCCCACGCCTGGGACGACCCGCTGGAAATCATCGCGATGAAGGCCGAGGGCACCTTCGAATACCAGGCGCTGCTGTTCATCCCGTCCCACGCGCCGTTCGACCTGTTCAACCGCGACGCGCAGACCGGGATCCAGCTGTACGTCAAGCGGGTGTTCATCATGGGCGACTGCGACCAGCTGATGCCCGAATACCTGCGCTTCGTCAAAGGCGTCGTGGACGCGCAGGACATGTCGCTCAACGTCTCGCGCGAGATCCTGCAGCAGGATCGGCAGATCAAGGCCATCCGGCGGCGGCTCACCAAGAAGGTCCTGTCGACCATCAAGGAGCTGCAGTCCGAGCGGCCCGACGACTACCGCAGCTTCTGGACCCAGTTCGGCCGAGTCGTCAAAGAGGGCCTGCTGTCCGACTTCGACAACCGCGAGACCCTGCTGCAAATCTGCTCATTCGCCTCGACGCACAGCGAGGAGGAGGCCACCACCCTCGCCGAGTACGTGGAACGCATGAAGGAGGGCCAGGAGCAGATCTTCTTCGCCACGGGGGAGACGCGGCAACAGATCCTGAAGTCGCCGCACCTGGAGGCCTTCAAAGCCAAGGGCTACGAGGTCTTGCTGCTCACCGACCCGGTCGACGAGGTCTGGGTCGGAACGGTGACAGAGTTCGACGGCAAGCCGCTGCAATCGGTCGCCAAGGGCGAGGTGGACCTGAGCGCCGAAGGCGACGAGAGCGAGGCCGAGCGCGAGGAGCAACAGAAGGACTTCGCCGACCTGCTGACCTGGATGAAGGAGACGTTGAGCGACCACGTCAAGGAGGTGCGGCTCTCCAGCCGATTGACGGAGTCGCCGGCCTGCCTGATCACCGACGCCTTCGGCATCACCCCGGCGCTGGCGCGGCTCTACCGCGCGTCCGGGCAGGACATCCCGGTCGGCAAGCGGATTCTCGAGCTCAACCCGAACCACCCGCTGGTTACCGGCCTGCGAGAGGCGCAAAAGAAGGCGGAGGGCGACGCCGCGCTCGCCGCCCTCGCCGAGACCGCCGAATTGCTCTACGGCACAGCGCTTCTCGCCGAAGGGGGTGCGCTTGACGATCCGGCCCGGTTCGCCGAGCTGCTCGCCGACCGGTTGACCCGCACCGTGTAGCCCGGGATTTGCCAGGTTTGCGCCAGGGGTGTTCGCGGTCGGCTTGGCCGGCAAATGGGAGATAAGCCGGATTGAAAACCCGCTGGCAGGGATAATCACCTCCCATGGCTGAATTTCGCGTCATCGACCCACGCGGGCGGGTCGTCGCGACGAAGAATTTTGCCAGCGCGGAGTCCGCACACGCATGGTTCATCGCCTCGATCGGCGGCGACACCGAGCTCGGCTGGCGCATGGAGGTCAACGACGACGGCCAGTGGGCCAACTTCGACGACACCCAGGGGTTCACCGCCCCGGTGAGCCACCGCCCCCAGAAGCGCTGATCCGGTTACGGTCCGACGACGAAGCAGCGGCCGCCGCCGCTGCTGAACAACACCTCTTGAACCACCGACGGCGCGACGGTGGGGAATCCGAACCGATGCACCTGTTGGTCGGCGGCGATGTCGGCATCCTGTGACTCGGTGGTGCCGTCCTTCTTGCGTACGAGCGCGGTGACCTTGTCCGGCTTGGGCGGGCTTTGCGGGTCGCGGAAGTACCACACCTCGATCCCGGTGCCCGAGGAATCACCGCGCCACCCGTCCGCGTAGTAGCACGCCGGATTTCCCTCGGCGTCCGGCGGTGGTGGCCGGCAAATCGACAGCCCGACGCAGTCCGGCGCGCTGGTGGTCGTGGGCGTGCTGGACGAGGCGATGGGGCTGGGGGGCGGCGACGGCTTCGCCGCACTTGAACTGGATGCGGCGGGCGCCGCAGCGTGCTGCGACCCGCAGGCCACGAGGCCGGCAGACGCCATGGCGAGGACGGCGACCAACCGCGGAATCGGGACCCACATCAGTGGCATACCTCGCACGCGATGCCGTCGCCGTCACGATCCAGGCCGGACCGGTAACCCGGCTGCCCACGGTGGATCGGGGCCACGCCGTCGGCGCACGCCGCCTTGCAGTTCGGGTAGTAAACGCTGGCGCCCGTCGTCGGCGCGGGTGAGGTCGTCGTCGATGGGGCGGCCTGGGCCGCGGGTGGCCCCGCAATCCCCACGACGATTGCTCCGGCGATGAGCAATCCACGAAGCATGTTGGCGAGCCTCCTGTTAGCGAAGCGGCGTTGGTTGCTGACGAATAATGAGCTAACACCGTGACGCGGTCACCGGGCAAGGGCCGAGCCCACGTAGGCTCCGCTCATGCACGTCGATGCGATGACGGTCCCGCAGCCGCTGCACCAGATCGGCGACCTGGCCCGGCGAACGCAAGCCGCCGGTTTCTCCGGTCTGTTGTTCACCGAGACGGGCCGCACGGCCTACCTCAACGCGGCCGTGGCGTCCCAGGCCGCGCCCGGCCTCGAGTTGTCCACCGGCGTGGCCGTCGCCTTCCCGCGCAGCCCCTTCGTCACGGCCGCCACGGCCTGGGAGCTTCAGGAGGCGACCGGCGGGAACTTCCGCCTGGGTCTGGGCACCCAGGTGCGCACCCACGTCGTCCGGCGCTACGGGGTGGCATTCGAGCGGCCCGGACCGCGCCTGCGCGACTACCTGTTCGCGGTCAAGGCTTGTTTCGCGGCGTTCCGCTCCGGGACGCTGGATCACCACGGCGACTTCTACGACCTCGACTTCATCACTCCGCAGTGGAGCCCGGGTCCGATCGACGCGCCCGACCCGAAAGTCGATATCGCAGCGGTCAATCCGTGGATGCTGCGGATGGCCGGCGAGGTCGCCGACGGGGTGCACGTGCACCCGATCGGCGAGCCGGGATACATCGCCCGCCACGTCTTGCCGAACGTCGCCGACGGGGCGGCGAAGGCGGGACGGTCGCCGCCCGACATCGCGGTGATCGTGCCGGTGATGACCATCGTCGGTGACACCGACGAGGAGCGCGACAAGCAACGAGAAGGCGTGCGCGCCAGCATGGCTTTCTACGGCAGCACCCCCAACTACGCGTTCATCTGGGATCAGGCCGGGTTCGAGGGCACGACCGCCAGGATCCGCGAGAGGCAGAAGGCCGGTGACTTCGCCGGCATGGCCGCCCAGGTCAGCGACGACCACATCGCCGCCTTCGCCACCGAGTCGACGTGGGACGGACTCGCCGGCGCGCTGATCGAGAAGTACGCCGAAAAGGCCACGCGCCTGGTGCTTTACAACGCCGTGGGTGATCCGGAGCGGTTCGAGCGGTACGGCGAGGTGGCCCGCCGCATACAACAAGGGCGTCAGTGACTGAGCTGTATCGCCTTGACCACCAACAGGAGTGCGCCAACGATCAGGTAGGCGCGTAGCGCGATCATGCCGAGTCGGGTGCCCGGTGACCAGGTGACCGGCTCGAGCAGCGTCAGGGGCGGCATCCGCCAGGTGTTGCGGTCGACGCCGCGCGCGGGCAGCCGTGGCGCGGGCGCCGCGGGTTGACGACGGGCCATCCAGCGCAGCACCGGCACCGCCGCGGCGGCGAGTACCGCCAGGGCCAGGGCGAGGTAGCCGGCCACCGCCACGACGTTGAGATCGCGGAACAGCGTGGTGGCCATCAGGATTCCCGACAGCAGCAGCAGCGTGCCGACGATCAACCCGGCGACCCAGTTGAGCCAGGGGCGATTGACCCACGGGCCCAACACTTCCCGGTCGTTGCACAGCAGCAGTAGGAAGACGCTGGCGCTGGGCAGCAGTAGGCCGGCGAGGGCTTGCACGGCGGTGGTGATCAGCCCGAGCGGCGCGCCGGGAATCAGCACGATGGCCGCGGCCACTACCACCATGGCGGTGTAGGACAGGTAGAACTGCTTGGCGTCGGCGAATCCGCGGTGCAGGGAGTGCTTCAGGCCGAACACGTCACCGAAGGCGTAACTGGTGGCCAGGGTTACCGCGGCGGCCCCGATGATCGAGGCGTCCATCAGCACGATCGCGAAGATCCAGCCCAGCGTCCCGCGGTGCTCGCCGAGCAGGTGTGCGGTGGCGCCGGCGTCGGTGAAGCCGCCGACGGTGGTGGTGGAGCGTGCCGCCCATTCACCGGTCATCACCAGCGCCGCGGCACCGATGACCACGACGAAGGCACCCAGCACGGTGTCGGCGCGCTCGTACCCGATGAAGCGCGGGGTGATGCGCTTGTCGACGACGTTGGACTGCTGGAAGAACAGCTGCCAGGGCGCCACGGTGGTGCCGACGATGGCGATGATGAGCAGCACCGCATCCGAGCTCACCCCGCCCGAAATGCTGGGTATCACGAACGATTTGGCGGCCTGACGCCACTGGGGGTGGGACATCAGCAGCATCGGGATCTGCAGCAGC
>NZ_LZJJ01000399.1:0-8560 GCF_001667625.1 Mycobacterium sp. E1715 | reverse complement strand
CAATCCGCAGTTCGAGCTGACGGGCGTGTGCGTGTCCACCCCGGAGAAGGTCGGCAAGGACGCCGGTGAACTCTGCGGCGTCGCCCTGGAACCCGGTGTGGTCACCGGGGTGACGGCCGTCTCGGACCTCGACGCGCTGCTGGCCACCCGGCCCGAGTGCGTCGTCTACTGCGCGATGGGCGACACCCGGCTGCCCGAGGCGATGGCCGACGTCATGCGCATCCTGGCCGCCGGTGTCAACGTCGTCGGCTCTTCGCCCGGGCTGCTGCAATACCCGTGGGGCGTGATGCCCGACAAGTACATCGGCCGCGTCGAAGACGCTGCCAAGCAAGGCAATTCGAGCATCTTCATCAGCGGTGTCGACCCGGGATTCGCCAACGACCTGATCCCGTTCGCCCTCGCCGGGACCTGCCAGCGCGTCGAGCAGGTGCGCTGCATGGAGATTCACGACTACGCGAGTTACGACGGCGCAGAGGTGATGCACTACATGGGGTTTGGCCGTCCGATGGACGAGATCCCGATGCTGCTGCAACCGGGCATCCTCAGCATCGCCTGGGGCACTGCGATCCGTCAGCTGGCCGCCGGCCTGGGCATCGAGGTCGACGAGATCACCGAGTCCTACCAGCGGGAGCCGGCGCCGGAGGACTTCGATATCGCGGTGGGCCGGGTCGCCAAGGGCACCGTGGCGGTGCTGCAGTTCGAGATCCGCGGCATGGTCAAGGGCCACCCCGCGATCGTCATCGAGCACGTCACCCGGCTGCGGCCCGACTTGCGGCCGGACCTGCCTCAGCCCGCCGCGGGCGACGGCTCCTACCGCGTCGAGATCACCGGGGAGCCGTCGTACGCCGTCGACATCATCCCGAGCAGCCGCAAGGGCGATCACAACCACGCGGCGATCGCCGGCGCCGCGGGCCGCATCGTCAATGCGATCCCCGCGGTCATCGCGGCACCGCCCGGCATTCGGACCACGCTCGACCTGCCGTTGGTCACCGGCAAAGGCCTTTACGCACCAACCACTTTGGTGAGCACTTAAATCGAAAGGAGTCCCTGTGGGACGGGTAGATGGCAAGGTTGCGCTGATCAGCGGGGGCGCCCGGGGGATGGGCGCCGAGCATGCGCGGCTGCTGGCGTCCGAGGGCGCCAAGGTGGTGATCGGCGACATCCTCGACGACGAGGGCAAGGCCGTCGCCGACGAAATCGGTGACGCCGTTCGCTATGTCCACCTCGACGTGACCCAGCCCGACCAGTGGGAGGCCGCCGTCGAGACCGCGGTCAGCGAATTCGGCAAGCTCAACGTGTTGGTCAACAACGCCGGGACCGTCGCGCTCGGACCGCTGAAGAGTTTCGATCTGGCCAAGTGGCAGAAGGTGATTGACGTCAACCTGACTGGAACCTTCCTGGGCATGCGGGCGGCCGTCGAGCCGATGATCGCCGCGGGCGGCGGGTCGATCATCAACGTGTCCTCCATCGAGGGGCTGCGCGGCGCGCCAATGGTGCACCCGTACGTCGCCTCCAAGTGGGGGGTGCGCGGCCTGGCGAAGTCCGCGGCTTTGGAGCTGGCGCCGCACAACATCCGCGTCAACTCGGTGCACCCCGGCTTCATCCGCACCCCGATGACACAGCACCTGCCCGACGACATGGTGACGATCCCGCTCGGCCGCCCGGCCGAGTCGCGGGAGGTGTCGACGTTCATCCTGTTCCTGGCCAGCGACGAGTCGTCCTACTCGACTGGCAGCGAGTTCGTCATGGACGGCGGGCTGGTGACCGACGTGCCGCACAAGGCGTTCTAGACCGTCGAAGATAGGCGACCGGTCGGCTAACATCGAGGAATGCCGCGTCCGCCGAATCCCGAGGTGCGCCGTCGCCTCCTTGCCGCGGGGCTCGAACTGGTGCACGCTCGGGGATTTTCAGCGAGTGGTGTCAAGGACATCACCGACGCGGCGGGCGTCCCGAAGGGGTCGTTCTACGCGTATTTCCCAAGCAAGGAAGCGTTCGCGGCGGCGATCCTCGAGCATTACTGGGCCGACATCGAGGCGCGCCTGCTGCCGATCCTCGACGAAGCCGGTCCGGCACAGGACCGGATCACCCGCTTCTTCCATGCCCTTGCCGACGAGCACGAGGCCGGCGATTTCCTGCTTGGCTGCCTGATCGGCAACCTGTCGCTCGAGCTGGGCGGTTCGAGCGAGCCGGTGCGCGCCGAACTCGTGCGCATTCTCGATCGCTGGGGCGCCGCCCTCACCGAGTGTGTGCGGTCCGGGCAGCGGCGCTCCGGTGGCGTCCGTCGCGACCTCGCCGCTCCCGAACTCGCCTCCCAACTGATCGAGGCGTGGGAAGGTGCGGCCCTGCGGGGGAAGGTGACCCGCAGTAGGGCCCCGTACGACCGATTCGAGGCGACGACGGTCCCGGCGCTTCTGCACTGATGTGGTCGGCGGCGGAATCGTTCACGGGCGCCGCTTGTTAAATAGACGACTGGTCATTTATTATCGAGGGACCACCCCTTCCGACCCCGAGGACGCGCCATGCCGGAGCCAACCAGAGACGCCGACCCCCAGACGCCTGGGCTGCCCGCTTCCGGCTTCGAGCTCGACCTCGACCGCGCCGCGCTGGTTCTCACCGATCCGCAGATCGATTTCCTGAGCCCGGCGGGCGCCGCATGGCAGGTGTTCGGCGACGGCGTCCGGGACAACGACGTCGTCGCCCATATCGGCGAGTTGCTCGACGCCGCGAAGCGGGCGGGCATCACCGTCGCGGTGTCGCCGCACTACTTCTTTCCCACCGACAAGCAGTGGCGGTTCGGTGATCCGCTGGAGAAGTTCATGGACTCCGCCGGCATGTTCGCGCGCCAAAGCGCCTACGCGGCAGACGGATTCGTGGGCTCCGGCGCCGATTTCCTGCCGGCCTACCGCAACCACATTCACGACGGCCGGACCGTCATCGCCTCACCCCACAAGATCGTAGGCCCGGAATCGAATGACCTGGTGCTTCAGCTGCGCAAGCGCGGGGTCAGCCAGGTCGTCCTGGCGGGGATGGCCGCCAACCTGTGCGTCGAAGGCCATCTCCGCGAACTCATCGAGCAGGGCTTCGAGGTGGCCGTCGTCAAGGATGCCACGGCCGGCCCGCGCCTGCCCGAATGTGACGGCTACCTCGCCGCTTTGGTGAATTTCCGATTCCTCGCCAGCGCCGTTTGGACCACGTCCGAAGCCGTCGCCCTGCTGACCAACCCGGTAGATCCGTCGAAAACAAAGGAGTCCGAACGCCATGGCACCGAATGAAAGTCTCAGTCAACGCAGGTTCGTGCTGAACGACGGGAGCGGCGCGATCCCGGCGCTCGGGTTCGGCACCTCGCTGTCCGACAACACCAAGACGCGTGATGCCGTAAAGACCGCGGTCCAAGCGGGGTTCCGTCACCTCGACGCCGCCGAGCGGTATCGGAACGAAGCCGAGGTCGGTGCGGCCCTCAAAGATCTGTTCGCGCAACGAGCGGTCCGCCGCGAGGAATTGTTCGTGACCACCAAGTTGTGGAACAACAACCATCGACCGGAGCGGGTGCGGCCCGCCCTGCGAGCCAGCCTGGACAGGCTCGGGCTCGACGCGGTCGATCTGTATTTGGTGCACACCCCGTTCGCTTTCAAGCCGGGCGACGACCAAGACCCCCGTGACATTCACGGGGCCGTCGTCTACGACGACGGGGTCACCCTGGCGGAAACCTGGGCGGCGATGGAAGACCTTGTCGACGAGGGCCTTACGCGGGCAATAGGCCTCTCGGACATCGACGCCGACGGCACCAGAAAGATCATCGAGACCGCGCGCATCAAGCCGGCGGTCGTGGAAGTCGAGTCGCACCCGTACCACCCCCAATGGGAGCTGCACCAGCTGCGCGAGACCGACGGCATCATCTTGTTGGCCTTCGCCTCACTCGGGCACGCACTCGAACCGCGGCTGCTTGAGGACCCTCTCGTCGTATCGATCGCGCGGCGGCTCGGCAAGACGCCCGCCCAAGTGCTGCTGGCCTGGGGCATCCAGCGCGGCAGCGCGGTTCTGACCGCATCGGTTTCACCGCCGCGCATCCGCGAGAACTTTGATGTCACAACGCTTCCCGACAGCGCGATCCAAGAGATCAACGAACGTCTGGAAACTCGGATCCGGTTCAATTCCGTCGTCGACGCGGGTGAACCGGGATTCGCCGAGGTACCTCGGGGCTAGGGTCGTGTCGTGAGGGCGATGGCCGGCGTCGGCGTGCCGACCCACCTTGCCAGCGTGATACCCGGTCCCGACGGCGTCACCCGCTGCCGGTGGGCCACCCAAACGGGCCGCGATCTGACCGCGTATCACGATCACGAGTGGGGAACACCGACACACGACGAGGCCTTGCTCTTCGAGGCGCTGGTGCTGACTTACTTCGAGAACGGCCTGTCGTGGGCGACCGTGTTCGACAAGCGGGACAACCTGCGCAAGGCGTTCCACGGCTTCAACCCGGCGGCGGTCGCAGCAATGACGCCCGGCGACGTGCAAAGGTTGATGACCGATGCGTCGATCATTCGCCATCGCCGCAAGATCGAAGCCACGCTACACAACGCCCGCCTGTTATCGACGCACTCGTTGTCGCGTCTGGCCTGGCAGCATCGACCCCACAGCCACCATCGGCTCCGAACCTTCAGCGATGGCCGGCTGGTGAGTCCGGAATCGCGCCAGCTGTCAACAGCGTTGCGAGAAGCGGGTTTTCGGATGGTCGGACCCGTGGTCGCCCACTCGTTCATGCATACCGTCGGGATTGAAAACGGTCATTTCGAGGGCTGTTTCCGTGCCCCGGCGTGAGGTGCTATAACCGCGAGCATGCTGCGCAGCCTGGCCGAGGTAGTGGGATCGAACCACGTCGTCACCGATCCCGATGTGCTCGCGGGCCGCAGCGTCGACCACACCGGCCGCTATCGGGGCCGGGCCAGTGCGCTGGTGCGCCCCGGCTCGGCCGAACAGGCCGCCGAGGTGCTGCGGGTCTGCCGGGATGCCGGGTCCCACGTGACCGTGCAGGGCGGGCGCACGTCGCTGGTGGCGGGCACCGTCCCCGAGCACGACGATGTCCTGCTGTCCACCGAGCGGCTGCACGCCCTCGACCCTGTCGACACCGTCGAGCGCCGCATTCAGGTGGGCGCGGGCGCGACTCTGGCCGCGGTGCAACGGGCCGCGGGGGTCGCCGGCCTGCTGTTCGGCGTGGACCTGGCCGCGCGGGACACGGCGACGGTCGGGGGGATGGCGTCGACGAACGCCGGCGGGCTGCGCACGGTCCGCTACGGCAACATGGGCGAACAGGTCGTCGGCCTCGAGGTGGCGCTGCCCGACGGCTCGCTGCTGCGCCGCCACAGCCGGGTGCGCCGGGACAACACCGGCTACGACCTGTCGGCGCTGTTCGTCGGCGCCGAAGGCACCCTGGGGGTGATCACCGCGCTGGAGTTGCGCCTGCACCCCACCCCGGCGCGGCGGGTGACGGCGATCTGCGGGTTCGACGACCTGGCGGCGCTGATCGATGCCGGCCGGACGTTCCGGGACGTCGACGGCATCGCGGCGCTGGAACTGATCGACGGCCGGGCCGCCGCGCTGACCGGCGAGCACCTCGGGGTCGGCTCACCGGTCGACGGCGACTGGCTGCTGCTGGTGGAACTGGCCGCCGACCACGACCAGACCGACCGGCTCGCGGACCTGCTCGACGGCGCGCGAATGTCCTCCGAACCCGCGGTTGGCGTGGATGTCGCCGCGCAGCAGCGGTTGTGGCAGGTGCGTGAATCACTCGTCGAGGTGCTCGGCGTGTACGGGCCGCCGCTGAAGTTCGACGTCTCCCTACCACTGTCGTCGATCGACGAATTCGCTGCGGAGGCAGTCGATTTGATCGACGCCCACGCGCCGGAGGCGCTGCCCGTGCTGTTCGGCCACATCGGCGAGGGCAACCTGCACCTCAACGTGTTGCGCTGCCAAGTCGAGAGGGAGGAGGCGCTGTACAGGCCGATGATGGAACTGATCGCGCGATCCGGCGGCAACGTCAGCTCCGAACACGGCGTCGGCACCCGCAAGCGGGGTTACCTGGGCATGTCCCGCGAGCCCGCGGACGTCGCGGCGATGCGCACGATCAAGGCCGCGCTGGACCCGACCGGCTACCTGAACGCCGCGGTCCTGTTCGACTGATCGTTCTTGCGCCGCCTGACATAAGCTGGGATCCATGGCATCCGGGATCTTCGACACGCCCATCGTCGGAGTCGTCAACAACTTGTTCAACGGCATGATCGACGCGCCCGTCGTCGGGCGACTGGTACGACGCGGGCTGATCAAGATTCGCTACGTCGGCAGGCGTTCGGGCAAGACGATCCAGACCCCGGTCGGCTACCGCCGCTCCGGTGACGGCATCGTCATCAACGTCATGTCGCCCGATAACAAGACCTGGTGGCGGAACTTTCTCGGCGAGGGCGGTCCGATCACGCTGCTCAACTTCGACGGCGCGGACCGGACCGGACACGCGAGCGCCAGCCGAGACGAGAAGGGCCGCGTCAAGGTCGCGGTGCAGCTCGACTAATCGGACGGCGGCTTGATGCCGACCGCGTGCCGCAGCTGCGCCAGGAACTGATCGGCGTCGTCGCTGGGGACGATGTAGTGCGAGATCGCGATCCGGATGACGGTCGCCGCCTTCACCGCGGCGTTGGGTCCGGGCAGGTGGCGCTGGAGGCCCTCCCGCATCTGCGGGATGACCCCGGAGAACTGGGCGATGGTGTGCTCGGGCTCGACGTCGACCATGCGGACGCCGGAGTACGAGTGCTGGTACTCGACGATGAACCGCAGCACGGCGTCGAGCTTGTCGACCCCCTTCAGGCCCGCGGTGGCCCGCACCAGGCCGCTCTCGAAGATCTGCCGCTCGTAGCTCGAAAAGGCGGACAGCAGTTCCTCTTTGGACGCGAACCAGCGGTAGAGCGTCGGGCGGGAAACCCCCGCCTGGGCGGCGACGTCGGAAAGGCTGAGTTTGGTCTTGCCGTTGCGGCCGAGCACCTCGGCGGTGGCGTCGAGGATCCGCTGACGCGTCGAGGTGTCAGGTTCTGCGGTCTGGGCCGGCCGGCTCATATCTGCAACTCTACGAAGTGGTGGAAGGTCATTTCGCTCCCCGGCCGGACTTGGGCGGGCGCGGGCGCACCAGGACGGACTGCTGGATGGCCCCGACCGCGCCCTGCTCGTCGAACAATGTGCCGACCGTGGTGCCGACGCCGTCCGGGCCGTAACTCGTCTCGGCGCGGATGCCGATCCAGTCCCCGTCGGGAACCCGGAACACGTGCACGGCCAGATCGGTGTTGAGGAAGGTCCATCGGCTGATGTCCAGCTTGCTGCCGATGCCGTTGGCGCAGTCGGCGACGGCGAACAGGCGCTCCAGCGGTGTCATGCTCTCGCCGGTCACCAGGTCCACGGTCGGGTGAATCCACGACTCGCCCGGGCCCTCGCTGAGCGGTTCCGTCAGCCACAGCCAGTCGAGGCTGTGCACGTAGTTGCGGTCCCAGTCCCGCGCCGTCAGGTTGCGGTCGCGTGCCTCGCTGCGCGGCGCGGGCATGTCGGGCGCGGCGTGGGCCACCTCCCGGGTGTCCAGCGTCTGCAACCGCCAGCCGCTGGCGCGCGCCACCGGGCGGGGCTCCCCGTCGGGACCGGGCGCCAGCATCTCGGCCCCGACCAGTTCGATCTGCTTGCCCCCGCGCTGCACCCGCGCGTTGACCCACAGGTCACCCTCGGCGGGAACCCCGCCCAGCAGGTCGATGACGACGCGGGACAGGCGGGTGTCGTCGCGCTGTTCGCACCGCTCCAGGGCGCGGACCAGCAGCGCGGACACCGGCCCGCCGTGCTGGATCGCGGCCGACCAGGTGCCGCGCGCCAGGTCGGTGGCCCGGAACTTCTCCCCCAGCGGGTCGGCGCCGTCGACGAGCTCGTAGTAGGAGTCGGTCATCCTCAATCTCTCGTCAGGGCAGGCCGGCGCCGGGGGTGGTCACGGTGACGGCGTCCAGCCGGGACAGCCGGGTCCCGACCAGGCGCTGGGGATAGGCGTCCGTGCTGGACAACAGGAACAGCGTCCGGCGCTCGGGGCCGCCGAGAGCGCAGGCGATGGCGACGCGCTCACCCATGTCGATGCGGTCGGTGACGGCGCCGCCCTCGATGATCCGCTCGAATTGGTGGGCCAGCGTCATCGACGCCCACACCGCGCCGTCGGCGTCGAGCGCGATGCCGTCGGGCGGACCGTCGAGGCCCTCGGCGAAAACGCGGCGGTCGGCCAGCCCGCCGTCCTCATCGATCGTGAACGCGGTCAGCCGCCGGCCGATCGACTCGGCGACGATCAGGGTCCGGCGATCGGGCGTGATCACCATGCCGTTGGGAAAGTCGAGTTCTTCGGCGACGACGCGGGCCGGGCCTACATCGGGTGCCAGGCGCTGCGCGGCGGTTGCATCATCCGGCTGGACCCGGACGACAGCGCCCGCGTCGTCGCCGAAGAACTCGACTTTCCCAACGGCATGGTGATCACGCCCGATCGCCGGACCCTGATCGTCGC
>NZ_LZJJ01000398.1:0-23145 GCF_001667625.1 Mycobacterium sp. E1715 | reverse complement strand
GTCGCCGTCGCAGATCAGTAGGGGATGTTCTGCGCGCGCACGGGCCCGTTGTGTCAGGACCTCGGCGACCGTCGGGCCGTCACCGGGCATGGTCACTTTTGTGCGGCGGCGGCACCGAAGAAACGCCGGACCGCGCCCAGGTCAGCTTTGCCCGACGGCGTCCGCGGGATGGTGTCGACGATCGCTATCTCGGTGGGAATCTCGTAGCGCGCCAGCCGTGTTCCGAGGTACTCCACGAGCGCGTCGGCGTCGACGGAGGCGGGCCTGCGCAGCTCCACCACCGCGACCGGCGTCGCCCCGAGGCGTTCGTCGGACCGGCTGACCACCGCCGCACCCGCCACTGCGGGGTGGCTCTCCAGGGCGGTGCGGACGTCGTCGGGCATCACCTTGAATCCCCCGCGGATGATCGCCTGGTCGGCACGCCCGACGATCCAGACGAAGCCGTCCGCGTCGATGCGCGCCATGTCCGTGGTCCGCATCCACTGGGCCGACGGCCCCAGCTGGCCTGGCTTGACCTCGAGCAGACCGACTTGGTCGGCCCCCAGCGGCCTGCCATCGTCCGCGACCACCCGCAGCTGCGCACCCGGGTTGGCGCGGCCGACGCTGCCCCGTTTGGCGGCCCAATACCGTTGGTAATCCGGCAACGTCCAGCCCGCGACACCGCCACCGAATTCCGTTGCCGCGTAAGAGGTGAGCACGGGAATGCCGTATTTGGCGGTGAAGGCGTCGGCATCCTCGGCCGTCAGGGGGGCCGTGCCGCAGGTGACGGCGCGGATGCTCTCCAGATCGGCGCGCGGCACATCCGAGTGCAACACCGTGCGCAGCGCCGCGGGAACCAGCGATACCGTGCGCGGTCGGTGTCTTCGCACCGCGTCGGCCCACGCGTTCAGCTCGAAACGTTCGAGGAGCGCGAACGGTCGTGCGTCGGCGATGCATTGCAGCACCCGGAACACCCCGCCGATGTGCACCAGCGGCGAGTTGACGATCGCGACCCCGCGGCGGAGCCCGGTGGGCGCCGGGGCGCGCTCGGGTTCGGCGCCCATCACGCTGCGCGCCAGCACGTCGTAGCCGAGGTCGATCCTCTTGGGCGGGCCCGTCGTACCGCTGGTCAACATCCGTACCGCCACCCCGGTCCGCGGGTGGGCCTCGGGCGCCGGATGAATCGTCGGGCGGCCGGTCGGGGGGTCGTCCAATAGGCCCGCAATCGCCACCGTCGTGGCGTCGGTCGCCGGGGGCAGCAGTGTCGTCAGGTCGTCGTCTTCCCCGATGATCAGCGGCAGTCGCAGCCCGGCGAGGTCGGCCTTGGTGCGCTCGTCGCCGCGAGCCGGGTTGACGACGACGACCGTCCCGCCGCCCAGCAGCGCCCCGAGAAAGGCCGCCACGTGACCGGGCCGGTTGCGCAGCAGTATCCCGACGCCGGGTCCGCGATCGGCGACCAGGCAGGCGATGCGCTGTGCCCTGGCGCCGACGGCGGCCCAGGAGATCCATTGGGCGTCATACTCGATGGCGTGCGCGTCGGGCCGCAGGCCGAGGACATCCGCGATGCGTTGACTGAGTGCGTGCGCGGGCATCAGCGGGTCTTCGGTGTGCGCGCGGCAGCTTCGCCGCCGGCCTTCTGGGCGGCGAGTTCGGCGGTGCCGAGCGGATTGCCCAGCCGGGTGTAGATCAGCCCCTGCTCCAGGGCCGCCCGATACGGCTTGTCGAGCGATTCCCAAATCGCCTTCACCGTGCCCTGAGTCGCGGTCGGAGGGTTCGCGGCGATGGTCGCGGCGATCTCGTGGGCGCGGTCCCAGAGCCGGTCGGCGGGGACCACTTCCGAGACCAATCCGATCCGCAGCGCGGTGTCGGCGCCGACCCGCTCGTCGTTGCCCATCAGCGCGATGCGCAGCGTCTCGCCCAAGCCGATGCGCCTCATCAAGCCGATTGGCTCCAGGGCGCAGACCAGGCCGGCCGATACATGCGAGTCGAAGAACGTGGCATCCTCCGCGCAGATGACCACGTCCGATTCGTTGATGAAGTAGAACGCGCCCGCGGTGCACATGCCCTGAACCGCGCACACGACGGGCTTCCACATCTTCTGCCACTTCGGGCTGAGCGATTCGCCGGGATCCTCGTGATTCCATATGTTTTCGGGCTGGCCGTAGGGAGTCTTGATATCCAGCCCGGCGCTGAACGCACGGTCACCGGCTGCCCTGAGGACCACGGCGTTCACCGAGTCGTCGAGTTTTACCGTGCGCCAGGCGTGGGCCATCTCCGCACACATGGTGCGGTTGAACGCGTTCAGCTGCCCCGGCCGGTTCAGCGTGATCGTCGCGACCCGGTCGATCTCGTCGACCTCGAGGAGGATGGTCTCGAACGTCATCGGCACTGCCAATCCGGCTTGCGCTTCTCCACGAAGGCTCTGGGCCCTTCGGCCGCGTCCTCGGTGCGCAACACGCGCTCGCGGAACGTTTCGGCCATGATCTCCGCCTCGTGCAGCGGAACATTGAGGCCCTTGACGATGGCCAGCCGGGTACCCCGAACCGCCAGCGGCGCATTGGAGTTGACGACGTCGGCGATCTCTCGGGCCCGCTCGAGAAGCCGGTCGTGCCCGACGATCTCGCTGATCAACCCGAGCTCGTAGGCGCGTTGTGCGCTCATCCGCTCGTGCTTGCCCATCAGCGCCATGCGCAGGGCGATCGAGCGGGGCAGCACGCGCGCCACCCGCACCATCTCGCGTCCGGCGACCAGCCCGATGCTGACGTGCGGATCGAAGAATGTGGCCTGTTCCGACGCGATCACGATGTCCGACGTGGTGACCCAGTCCATGCCGGCGCCGCAGCACAACCCGTTGACCGCGGTGATCACCGGCTTGGCCGCCGTGCGAAACGGTGGGGTGCCTTCCTGCGGCGCCTCCCATTGGTCGTAGGTGGACAGGTACGGGCGCTCGTAGATCACCTTGCCGTCTTCGGGAATGGCCGTGACGTCAGCGCCCGTGCAGAACGCGCGGCCCGTGCCGGTCACGATGGTCAGCCATACCTTGTCGTCGTTCTCGGCCTCGTGGTAGGCGGCTCGCAGTTCGGTGATCATGTGCGGGCTCAGGGCGTTGAGGGCATCCGGACGGTTCAGCGTGATGGTGGCGGTGTGCCCGTCGACGTCGTATGTGATGGTGTCGAACGAGTCAGTAGGCATCCTTCTCCCTCATCTGCCCTGGAATCTCGGTGCGCGCCGCTGCCGAAAGGCTTCCAGGCCTTCCCTGAAATCGACTGTCCGGCACGATAGTTCGAGGTTGAACAATTCCTGGGTCATCGATTGGCTGAGCGTCGCATGCTGGCCGAAGCTCAGCGCCTGCTTGGCCAGTCCCATTGCCACCGTCGGCCCGGAGGCCAACCGCTCGAGCAGCTCGCCGGCGGCGTCGTCCAGCTCGCCGGGGCTCACCGCCTGGTGAATCAGTCCCCAGTCGGCCGCGTCGACGGCGCCGACCTGCTCGCCCAGCAACAGCATTCGCTTCGCCCGCGTGAGGCCGACCAGGCGGGGCAGCAGCCAGGTGGCACCCGAATCCGGGCTGAAGCCACGGTCGGCGAAGGGCTGCCAGAACACCGCGTCGGTGGCGGCAACGGCGAAGTCGGCGGCCAGCGCGAGGTTGCAGCCGAATCCCGCGGCCCAGCCTCGCACGCTGCACAGCACCGGCAGCTGGATGCTCGCGACGAGCTCGATCACGCGGTGGGCGCCCTGGGGTATCCGCCGCACCAGATCGCCCGTGCGGGGCCGCGGCCGGTCGTTGGTGGCGACCCAGTCGACGCCGGCGCAGAAGTCGTCACCGCCACGGATGTGGATCGCCCTGAGCGAATCGTCGGTGGCGGCAGCCGTCAGCGCCTCCACCAAAGAGCCAATCATGGCTTCGTTCAACGAGTTACGTCGGGACGGACGATCAAGCGTTAGCCGCAGCACGGCGCCGTCTCGGTGCACTGTCACCGAACCGTCGGCGCCGGCCGCGTCGGCCCCATGACTCACCGTCGAATCCGGCCTTTCTGCCGATACGGTTACCCATACAGTAGGCAATACGATTGATACGCTGTATAAGTTAGCAGGGTACGCTGCCGCCGGAAATAGCCGGGCCGGAAACCCGACCGAAAAGAGATGAAGCATGGCCTTGCAGGAGGGCGGAGCCCAGCGGCGGGTCGCACCCGAGTCGGCGCGGACCGGCGATGCCAGGTTCGGCGAAGCGCCGCTGCCGCAGACCGTGGCCGCCGCCGGCGCCATGCGGCGCCTGAGCTCACTGCTGGTCTCACTCGAGCATCCCCATCCCGCGGTCGACACCATGCTGGCGAAGTTCGCGGAGTGGGAGCGCGAGCTGTCCGCGGTGGCGCCGCGGGACAACGCGCCAAGGATGGGGGACGTCGCCGACGATCCCCGGCGCGTCTATCTCAACCACGCCACCGACATCGGCGCCTACAACCCGTGCTTTCCGGAGTACCGGTTCGACGACCTCGATGCCGACAAGGCGACCGGGCGGGTCAACTTTCCCCTGGTGTACGAGGGCCCGCCGGGATTGGTGCACGGAGGCTTTCTCGGCGTTTTCTTCGACTGCGTCATTCAGCACCACAATTGCGTCACGGGTCTGTCCGGTAAGACGCGGTCGCTGACGGTGACGTTTCGCCGGCCGACCCCCATATCGACCGAGCTACGGTTCGACATCGCTCGCTCGCAGATCGAACGCGGGATCGCGTCGACGGCGCGGTTGCTGCTCGACGGCGAAGTGCTCTGCAGCGGCGAGGTGAACACGTTGGCCTCACCGCCGGAAAAGCTCGCCGGGTTTCAATTCGGCAGGCGGCGAAAGGAGTCCGATAGATGACCGCCCCCAGCGCCCCGGACGATCGCGTACTGTTCGAGGTCGACCGCGACCGCCGCATCGCGACGATCACGCTGAACAATCCGGCCCAACGCAATTCCTATGACGCCGCGATGCGCGAGGCGGTCGCCCGATGCCTGGACCGGGTGGCCGAAGACGACGACCTGACGGTGGTGCTACTGCGCGGGGCCGGGGGCGTCTTCTCCGCCGGGGCCGACATGAACAACGCGTATGGCTGGTACGGCAAGCCGAGCCAACCGGACGGCGATGACGCGTCAGCCAAGCGCCGCCCCAGCCAGCGTCGGCGACTCACCGTGGACCGCAAGTCTTTTGGCTTCTACCACAACTTCATGGGTTTCCCGAAGGTCACGGTGGGCGAGATCGCCGGGTATGCGCTGGGCGGCGGTTTCGAGATGGCGCTGATGACCGACATCTCCGTGATAGCGCGCGACACGAAGATCGGCATGCCGGCGACCCGCTTCCTCGGCCCCGCGCTCGGGAGCATGCACATGTTCTTCCACCGGCTCGGACCGGTGCTGGCCCGGCGCCTGCTGCTCACCGGCGACGTCATCGAGGCGAGTGAGCTCGAGCATCTCGGAATCTTCACCGACACATGCGATCCCGCCGCGGTGCCCGCCCGGGCGCGGTACTGGGCCGAGAAGGCGGCGAAGATGCCCGCCGACGGGGTCGTCATCGCCAAGGAGGCGTTCCGTCTCGTCGAACAGAGTCAGGCATACCAGGGCGAGGAAGTGGCCAGCTATCTCTTTCACGCCTTCGGCACCAACCTGCAATTCGGGCCGGGCGAGTTCAACTTCGTCAAGACCCGCGCCCAGCACGGGACCAAGGAAGCGTTCCGGCTCCGTGACGAATACTTCGACGTGCCGGAACCCGAGGTGTGATAAGCCGATTCGGTGTCGGGCTAGCGCGCCGGGGCTTTGGGGCGCGCCCGCGACCCGGGCGCCTTGGCCGCCTTGCGCGCCCGTGACGGCGCCGCCTTGCCGCCTTTCGCCCCCTTGCCCTCCTCGATCAACCGGCCGGCGTGATCGAGGATGCAGCCGAGGCCGTACTCGAAATTGGTCTCGTCGGGGGCGCCGATCCGGTGACCGATCCGGCTGACCTGAGCCAGCAGCGGGGTCTTCTCGGGGTCGATGGCGACGGCGTCCTCGATCGCGCGCGCGCCCTCGCCGGAGGATTGGTTCTTTTCGTACAGCCGCTGCAGCACCACCGATCCACGGACGTGCACCGAGACCGCCGAGTAGGTGTCGAAGGCATCCTCCGGCGACAGGCCGGCCTCGACCAGGTTGGCGATCGCCTTCTCCATCTCCTCGGCGCCCAATCGCGCCGCCTTCGGGCTGAGCGCCGCCCGAATCAGGATCAGGTCGCACAGAATTGGGTTGCCCATGAACGTTTTCCGCATCAGGCGCGCATGGTTGCGCAATGTCTCGCGCCAGTCGCTGGCCTCGACGTAGGGTGTGGCGAACACGTACTTGCTCAGCGCGCGATCGGTCATCGCGTTGAGCAGGTCGTCCTTCTTGCGGAAGTACCAGTAGATGCTGGTGACGCCGACGCCGAGGTGTTTGCCCAGCAGCGGCATGCTCAAGTTGTCGATGGACACTTGCTCCGCGAGTTCGAATGCGCCACTGATGATGTCATCGGGATTGATGGATCCGCGTTCGCGTCGTTGACGCTTGTCGGCGATAGCCTGCTTTGCCACTACGGGCACCTCCATCACGATGTATCCTGTGCATGCGGTCGGAGAGCCGTGCCAACTCACCTGCGCATACGTAGGCGTGTCGCCGCTCGACGATGGCCGCCAACCGGGCTTCCGTGCGCTTTTCCATCTGCTACTGTAATACCTATCGTAGGCTTTTTGGTAACGAAGGCTGGACGGGCGAAGGTGACCGGGCACAAGCCATTGAACGAGTCACCAGATGAGCCACGGGAATTGCCATGGATCTAGGCCTGGCGAATGCCGCCACGGTGGTCGTCGGTGATAGCCGCGGGATGGGTTTGGCGGCGGCGCGCCGTCTCGCCGACGAGGGCGGCCGGGTGGCGTTGGTGGGCCGCAGCCGGGAGGCATTCGCCGAACTCGTCGGGTGCAACTCGCACGTAACCGGGGCCAACACATGTCGACGGCGGTGCGGACTTCACCTGACCGCCCGGATCGAAGGAACTCGGCTGAGGAGATAGGGGTCGACTGTGGCGACGGCACGTGAGGCGCGCGCCTGGGCGCGCGGGGCATTGCGGGGAATCGGCGACTCCCTCTACACCCCGTTCTGCGGCCCGGACGGCGACGACATCGACTGGGAGGCATACCGGACGCTGGTCCGCTACTGCGTCGGCGACCTCGGACACCCGATGTTGTGGTGCACCAGCGGGCTCTCCGAATTCTGGTCGTTGACCCTCGATGAGCGAAAGCGCTTGCTGGAGGTCGCAATCGAGGAGGGACGCGCCGCCAACCCCGACGTCGTCGTGCAGGCGTGCACGGCGGCCCTCTCGGCGAAGGACTGTCTGAACCTGACGCTGCACGCCCAGGAGGTCGGCGCCGACATCGTCTACATCCAAACGCCGATGATGGAGGTGCATGGCGGCGAGGGCGTGTTGCGATTCTTCGAATACATCGCCTCGCGCACCGACATCGCACTGGGCATGTTCAACTCGCCATCGTCCGGCTACGTCCTGACCGCGGCCGAAAGCGCGCGGATCTACGACGAGGTGCCTGCGGTGTGCGCCACCAAGGAGGGTGCCTTCAGGCCGGCGAACAGCCGCCTACTGCACGAGTTGGCGCCCGGCCTGGTGCTGTGGGAGTGCGACAAGACGGTGTATCGCGCGGGATGGCTGCGTGACGGGATCGTCTGCCCTGCGCAACTGGGCACCACCGGCTATCTGTTCGACACGCCGCAGCGGCGATTGTTCTCTCAGTACTGGGATTTGGTGCAAAGCGACAAGCTGCTGGAGGCGATGGACTTCGGCCGCGAGTCGGGCCTGGACCAGTTCGACCTCGACGTCGGATCCTGGTGGACCTGTTACCCCGGACGGCCCGACTACTTCACCCACTGGGGCGGCGCATTCAAATACGCCGCTTCGCTACTGGGCCTGCCGATCGGCGCCTACCCGCATTCGCGCCCGCCGCAAGCGGAGTTGCCGCCCGAGGCCAAGTCGCAGATCGAGGAGGCTTATCGCCGCCTCGGGCTCATCGGAACGTAGTGACTCGGCAAAAGGGTTGCGCCACAAGTCGACTGACGAGCAAGGGCCCGGTCACCACCGGTGACCGGGCCCTTGTCAACCCCTTGTTCTTACTGCTGTTCGGCCTTCTCGCGTGCCTCCGCGGCCTTGGCCTTACCGCGCGCCTTCTCGGCCGCGGCTTCCTTCTTCGCCGCGCTGCGCTGCGCGTCGGCCTTGTCCTGCTGAGCCTGACCCTCGTTGACCAGGTCGTTGCGGCCGATGATCGTGCCGACGATCTCCTTGGCCTTTCCGAAGACAGCCTCGACGATGCCCTGGATGGCCTCGATCGGACCGCTCTTGATGTCCACCATGGCGTTTCCCCTCCCTGCTAGTGGGTGTCCTTAGTCGCTTTCCCACATCGGCGGTCGAAGAAAACGTGGTGGGGACGTGGTGCTCGCCACAATGGGCGGATACAGGCACCGGTCCGCCGGTCCGTATACCGCGGTCGACCGCTCGGCTCAGCAAGCCGAAACGCGCTGTTCGGCCGGGGTTCGGGGGGCTGGGCGGCGGTTGTGGAAAACAGTACCGATAGGTATACAGTATGCGTACAAATGCCGCGGAATTCGTGGGCGACCGTGAGGAGGTACGGGGGTAGATGTCCGGCAGCGACGACGCTTCCGAGGACGCGGTGCTCTACGAGGCGACCGCCAGCGGCGTCGCGATTTTGACGTTCAACCGCCCGGACCGCCTCAACGCATGGGGCCCGGACATCGCCGCCGGGTTCTACGCCGCGATCGACCGGGCCGAACAGGACCCGGCCGTCCGGGTGATCGTGCTGACCGGGCGGGGCAAGGGTTTCTGCGCCGGCGCATATCTGGGCACGCCGAGTTCCGCACCGAGCTACGGCGACACGATGGAGAAGGCGAGCCAGACCAACCTCGCCGACCTCGTGGGCGAACGGCCACCGCATTTTGTGACCACGCTGCGCAAGCCTGTGATCGCGGCCATCAACGGCGCCTGCGTCGGCATCGGCCTGACCCAGGCGCTCATGTGCGACGTCCGGTTCGCATCCGCCGGCGCCAAGTTCGCCGCGGTCTTCGCCCGCCGCGGACTGATCGCCGAGTTCGGCATTTCCTGGATCCTCCCGCGTCTCACCACGTGGGGCGCCGCGCTGGATCTGCTGCTGAGTGGCCGCACCTTCCTCGCCGAAGAGGCGGCCGAGCTCGGCCTGGTCAAGGAAGTCGTCGCGCCCGAAGGTCTGATGAAGCGTGCGCTGGACTATGCGGAGGACATCGCCCGCAACTGCTCGCCCACTTCCATGGAAGTGATCAAGCGACAGGTGTACGGCGACGCCACTCGCGACGTGGTCGATGCCACCTCGCGCGCCGAGGTGTTGCTGCACGAGGCGATGCCGCGGCCGGACGTCATCGAAGGCATCACCAGCTTCCTCGAGAAGCGGCCCCCGCAGTTTCCCTCGCTCAACTCGACCGACGCCTAGCGTTCGCCGGGGATGCCGGAAAGGAAGATCATGGCCAGTTTGGGTTACCAGGCGATCGACGTCGACAACCACTACTACGAGCCACTGGACGCTTTCACCCGCCACCTCGACAGGGCGTTCAAGAGCCGCGGCGTCCAGATGGTCACTCAGGGCAAGCGCACTCTGGCCGTTATCGGCGGTCGAGTCAACCACTTCGTGCCGAACCCCACGTTCGACCCGATCATCGTGCCGGGTTGTCTGGATCTGTTGTTCCGCGGGGAGATTCCCGAAGGCGTGGACCCGGCATCCCTGATGAAGGTCGAGCGGCTCGCCGACCACCCGGAGTACCAGAATCGTGACGCCCGGGTCGCGGTGATGGACACTCAGGACATCGAAACCGTGTTCATGCTGCCGACTTTCGCGTGCGGGGTCGAGGAGGCGCTCAAGGGCGACATCGAGGCGACGATGGCGTCGGTGCACGCGTTCAACCTGTGGCTCGACGAGGACTGGGGCTTCGACCGACCCGATCATCGCATCATCGCCGCGCCGATCATCTCGCTGGCCGATCCGGCGAAGGCGCTGGAAGAGGTGGAATTCGTGTTGGGGCGCGGCGCCAAGCTGGTGCTGGTGCGGCCGGCGCCGGTGCCCGGCTTGGTCAAGCCGCGGTCGTTGGGGCATCCCAGCCATGACCCGGTGTGGGCCCGGCTGGCCGAGGCGGGAGTCCCGGTCGGATTCCATCTCAGCGACAGCGGCTATCTGCACATCGCGGCGGCGTGGGGCGGCAAAGCGACGTTCGAGGGTTTCGGCGCGAAGGATCCACTGGACAACGTGCTCCTCGACGACCGCGCCATCCACGACACGATGGCCTCGATGATCGTGCACGGCGTGTTCACCCGCCATCCGAAACTCAAGGCGGTCAGCATCGAGAACGGATCCTACTTCGTCCACCGGCTGATCAAGCGGTTGAAGAAGGCGGCCAACACTCAGCCCCGTGACTTTCCCGAGGACCCGGTCGAGCAGTTGCGCAACAACGTATGGATCGCCCCCTACTACGAGGACGACCTGCACGAACTGGCCAAGGTGATCGGCATCGACAAGATCTTGTTCGGTTCCGACTGGCCGCACGGCGAGGGCCTCGAGACGCCGGTTTCGTTCACCGAGGAGCTCACCGACTTCAGCCCTGCCGAAATCCGTAAAGTGATGCGCGACAACGCCCTTGACCTGCTCGGCGTCCCGGTCGCCTCGGCCGTCTAGCCGCTTCCCGCTATGAGCGAATGGACCGTGGGCGCCGTTCTGGACGCCATCGCCGACGTCGTGCCCGACCGCCTGATGACCGTATGCGGAGAACGCAAGAGCACGTTCGCCGAATCGGCGCGCCGCACCAATCGATTGGCGAACTACCTCGAGGACAAAGGGTTCGGTGTATACGCCCCGCGTGATGAGCTGCAGCGCTGGGAATGCGGTCAGGACCGGATCGCGCTCATCATGTACAACGACCTTTACCCCGACATGGTGATCGGATGCCTCAAGGCGCGCACCGTCCCGGTCAACGTGAATCACCACTACTCGCCCCGGGAGATTCGCGAGCTGCTCGACTACGTGCGCCCACGGGGCATCATCTACCATCGCTCGCTCGGCGCGCGGTTCGCCGACGTGCTGCCCCCGATCGGCACGGAGTTGCTGATATCCATCGACGATGGCAGCGCCGTTACCCAACTGCCGAAGGCGATCTCGCTCGACGACGTCCTGGCCGCCGCCAGTCCCGACCGCGAAGATGCGGGATCCCCGGATGACCTCATCATGATGTGCACCGGCGGAACGACCGGACGCCCGAAGGGTGTGCTGTGGCGCCAGAGCGACATGTACGTGTCGTCGATGGTGGGCGCCGACCATGCCAGCGTCACCGAGATCCACGACAAGGTCGCCGGGGGCGGGCAGCCGTGGTTCGCCGTTTCTCCGCTGATGCACGCGGCCGGCATGTGGACCGCCTTCGCCGCGCTCTGCGCGGGCTTGCCGGTGGTGCTCTACGACGACCGCAACAAGCTCGACGTTCGGTCGGTGTGGGAAACCGCCGAGCGGGAGAAGGTGGGCATGATGACCATGGTGGGCGATGCGTACGCCGGGCCGCTGATCGAGGAGCTGCGCACGCGTGCCTACGACCTGTCCTCGTTGCAGGCGATCGGCACCGGAGGGGCCGCCACCAACGCGAAACACAAACGCGCGCTGATGGAATGCCTGCCACACATCACGATCATCGAGGGCTACGGGTCTTCGGAGAGCGGGAACATGGCGTTCGGTCACAGCCGCGAAGGGAACGCCAGCGAGACGTTCCAGCCCAGGGAGGGCGCTACCGTCGTGTCGGCCGACCGCAGCCGGTTCCTGCGGCCGGGTGAGCAGGAGGTCGGCTGGGCCGCCAGGACCGGCCGCATCCCGCTCGGTTACTTCGGCGACCCCGAAGCCACGCAGCGGACCTTCCCGGAGATCGATGGCCGGCGGGTGGTGGTACCGGGCGACCGCGCATCTTTGGAAGCCGACGGCACCATCCGCCTGTTCGGTCGCGACTCGCTGGTCGTGAACACCGGGGGTGAAAAGGTTTTCGTCGAAGAGGTCGAGGAGGTGCTGCGCGCGCTTCCCGGCATCGTCGACGCCCTGGTGGTGGGCCGCCCAAGCGAGCGGTGGGGGGAGGAGGTCGTCGCGCTCGTCGCAACCCGACCCGATGCCCACCTGAGCCGGGACGCCCTGCACGGCGCGTGCACGACGCAACTGGCGCACTTCAAGGCGCCCAAGGCCTTCATCTTCGTCGAACGGATCGAACGCCTCGGCAACGGCAAGCCCAACTACCGATGGGCCAAAGAGCGAGCCAGTCAACGAGATCCGGTGATCGCGCTCGTCCCATCCGATCCCGAAGGAAGTCATGAACACCAAAGCGATTGATTGCCTGGTGAACGTCCACTTCGGGGAAGCCGAATCTCAGCCGACGTGGATGCTCAAGGTCAGGGACGACTACTTCAAGGGTCCCGAGTCGATGTTCGCCCCGGTCGACCTCTCCGAGCTGCTCGCCGAGATGGACGAACAGGGCGTACAGCAGGCGATCCTGATGGACTCGCTCGCCAACCCGTCCACGACCGCGCGCAAATTCGTCGAGGCCAGGCCCGAGCGGTTCGCGCTGGCCATGGGCGGTGTCAACCTGCTGCGCCCGGTGCGGTCGCTGCGCGAGCTGACCGCGGTCGCGGCGGACCTCCCCGTCGCGTATGCCGTAGTGGGGCCGAGCTTTTGGGGTGACGGCCAGTACCCGCCCAGCGACGCCGTGTATTACCCGCTCTACGCAAAGTGCGCGGAGCTGGACCTTCCGCTGTGTGTGAACACCGGAATTCCGGGACCGCCCATACCCGGCGAGGTCCAGCACCCGATGCACCTGGACCGGGTGTGCGTGCGCTTTCCCGAGCTGCGGCTGTGCATGATTCACGGTGCCGACCCGTGGTGGGACGTCGCCATCCGATTGCTGCTCAAGTACGCCAACCTGCGCCTGATGACGTCGGCGTGGTCGCCCAAACGGCTGCCGGAGAGCCTGCTGCACTACATGCGCACTCGTGGCCCCAACAAGGTGATCTACGCGTCCGACTGGCCGGTGTTGCCCATGCGCCGGGTTATCCCCGAAGCCCGCGCGCTGGATCTTCCCGCCGAGGTACTGGACAACTACCTTTACAACAACGCGCGCGACTTCTTCTTCGGGAAGGACGAGTAACGATGGACCGCTTCGAACTACGCAGGCTGGATTACAGCTTGTCCGACGATCACGTCGCCCTGCAGGCGGCCTACAAGCAGTTCTTCAAGACCCACTGTCCGATCGAAACGGTGCGTGCCGCAGAGCAATCCGGTTTCGACAAGAGTCTCTGGGAGAGGTTGTGCGGGATGGGCGCCACCACGATGGCGCTGTCGGAGTCGTGTGGCGGTGACGGCGCCACCCTGGTCGATCTCACCCTGGTGGCCGAGGAGATCGGCCGGTCCCTCGCGCCGGTTCCGTGGATCGACCACGTCTGCACCGCGCGGCTGCTGGGGCGCCTCGGCGCGCTGGGGGAGGGCGCCGCCGGGATAGCCGAGGGCGAACAGCTGGCCGCCCTGGACCCGCGGATCGACGATGGGCGCGGTCCGCGGTTGATCCCCTCGGGGTCGATCGCCGATCACATCGTCGTCCGCGACGGCGACCAAGTCGTGCGCCTGACCTTTGGCACCCGTCCGGCGAAGGTAGACAACATCGGCCGGCTGCCGATGGCCTGGGTGGACCCAGCCGCGGCGGACGCCCGTGAGGTCGTCGCCGAGGGGCCCGAGGCACTAGCCGCTTACCGGCTGGCCCTGGACGAGTGGCGGCTGCTGACCGCGGCGGCGCTCGTCGGGCTGGTGGAGGAGACCATGACCATCGCGGCCGAATTCGCCAAGACCCGGTACACGTTGGGGGTGCCCATCTCCACGCTGCAGGGGATTTCGCACCCGCTCGCGAACATGGCCATCACCGTGCAAGGCGGCCGGAATCTGGCCCGACGCGCCGCCTGGTTCCTGGACAACGAACCCGACGAACGGCCCGAATTGGCGCCTTCCGCATTCGTATTCATGGCAGAGGAGGCCGCCAGGGCGGCGACGATGGCGGTCCACATTCAAGGCGGGCTGGGCGTTTCCGCCGAAGCCGCGGCGACGGCGTATCTGGTGCGGGCCCGGGGCTGGCCGCTGGCCGGCGGCGATCCGGGCGCGACGGCACAACGGGTGGCGCAGATCGTGGCCGCCCGCGAGGGCGCGGCGCAGCCGGCATAGGAAGGAGCGACACTGTGGATTTCTCGCGCGTCGAACTGTCCGACGAGGACGAGGCGTTCCGCGACGAAGCGCGGAACTTTCTGGCCACGCACATGACCGAAGAGATCAGGTGCCGGGACCGGGAAACGGGCGACAATTTCGACGAGGGCCTGCACCTGAAGTTCGGCGCCGCAGGCTATTTGGCGGCGGAGTGGAAACCGGAATCCGACGGCGGTTTCAGCCGGGTGCGGCGCCGCATCTGGGAGTTGGAGAAGCGGCGCGCACACGTTCCCTGGGTGACCTGGGGGACCACCGCGATGGTGGCTCGTTCGGTGGACAAGTTCGGGTCGGCGCAGCTGCGCGACGAGGTGTTACCGAAGGTCTTCAGCGGCGAGGTGAGGCTGTGCCTCGGCTACACCGAGCCCGAGGGCGGCTCCGACATCGCGACCTGCAAGACCCGCGCGGTCCGCGACGGCGACGGGTGGATCATCAACGGCTCCAAGATGTTCACGACCGGGGCCCATAACTGCCAGTACGTCTTCCTGATCACCAACACCGCCCCGGAGGCGCCGAAGCACAAGAGCCTGACCATGTTCCTGGTGCCGCTGGAGTCGCCGGGCATCGACATCCAGGGCATCCGCACCGTGGACGGCGACCGGACCAACATCGTTTACTACAGCGATGTCCGCGTGGACGACAAGTACCGGCTGGGTGAGGTGAACGGCGGCTGGACGGTGCTGCGGGAACCGCTCAACGTCGAGCACGGCGCAGTCGCCGCCGCCCCCGACGGGCTGCAGGACACGTCAATCATGATGCACCAGGCCGGATTTCTGTCTCAGGCGGTGGACAAGGCGGCGGCGAGCGTCACGCGGCCCGACGACGACGGGCGCCGGCTCGTCGACGACAAGTCGGTCGCGTACCGCCTGGGCCGGTGCGTCGCCCGACTGGAGACGGCGCTGGCCACCCCGAGCATCTTCGGCCGGGTCGCCATCGCGCAAACCATGCGCGACATCTCCCCGGAACTCATGGACCTCCTCGGCGCGTCCTCGGCGCTGCCCTTCGGGACGGAAGGGGCCGCCGACGACGGCAGCGCCGAATACGCCTACCGATTCGCCCCGCTGGTCGGCATCTACGGCGGCACGCTGGAGGTGTTCCGCAACATGATCGCGCAGTACATGTTGGGTCTGGGTAAGCCGGCATACGCGCCGCCGGCCAAGAAGGTCGGTTGATAGCGCGCCGAACGTGCACTCAGGGCGAGAAATCGGCCAATTCTTCGCCCTGAGTGCACGTTCGGCGAAGTTTCAGGTCGTCACCGCGGCGGTCGCCGGCGTTCTTCATGCGATAGCACCCGAGTCCTTCAGTTCCTCGATGCGGTCCCAATCCATGCCGAGCTCCATCAGCACCAGCTCGGTGTGCTCGGACGCCTGTGGCGCGCGCGTGGTCACCAGCGGCTCGTGGTTGAACTGCACCGGGCCGCGCACGACGCGGAAAGGCTTTCCGCCGCTGGCGAGCTCGACCTCGCTGACCATGTCGTTGGCCAGGGCCTGCTCGTCTTCGACCAGGTCGAGCAGGCTCTGGAACGGCGCCCACTGGCCCTTCATCGTCTTCAGGTGTTGCCGCCAATAGTCGAAGGGCTTGCCGGCGAAGGCCTTTGCGATCAGCTCGGCCGCCGCGCCGGCGTTCTGAATCAGCGGCAGCACATCGGAGAAGCGGGGATCGTCGGCCGCCTCGGGGATGCCGAGATGCTCGAATGTGTCTCGGATCAAGCCGGTCGGACTGATGATGCACAGGTTGATGGTGCCGCCGTCGGAGGTTGCGTAGTTGCCCATGAAGGGGTTCACCGACATCGCGCCCGCGGCGCCCGGCATCGGGGTGCGCATCACCTGTCCGGTCTCCATGCCCTGCGTCACGCTCGCTCCCGCCGCCCACCAGGCGGTGCTCAGCAATGACACGTCGAGCTCGACGGCTTCGCCGGTGCGCTCGCGATGCAGCAGCGCCGCGGAGATGCCACCGGCGATGAACATGCCGCCGATGGAGTCACCGAACGCTGGAATACCCTGCCCCAGTGCGCCGCCCAGCTCCTCGGGGGTTAGTGCGTACCCGATGCCGCTGCGCGTCCAGAACGCCGTCCCGTCGTAACCACCCACGTCACGCTCGGCGCCCTTGTCGCCGTACGCCGAACCTCGCGCGTATATGATGTTCGGGTTCACCGCGCGAATGTGCTCCACGTCGAACTTGTGCTTCTGCCGCTGCGCCGGCATGTAGTTGGTGAGGAACACGTCAGCGGTCTTGGCCAGCTCGTAGATCACCTCCTGGCCGCCCGGCGTCGAGACGTCGATCCCGACACTGCGCTTGCCCCGGTTGGGATGTTCCATCAGCGGATGCCGCTCCGGATCGAGTTGGATGCCACCCATGTTGATGAAGCCGCGTTGGGTGTCGCCGCGCAGCGGGTGTTCGACCTTGATGACGTCCGCGCCCCAGTCCGCGAGGATCGCCCCCGCCGCCGGGACGAACGTGAATTGCGCGAGTTCCAGGACCCGGAAGCCCGACATAACTTTGACCATTTTCTCAGACCCTACTTTGCGTCGAACGTCACGGGAAGCGAAGTCGGCGAACGGAACGGCTGGCCGTGGATGTGGGGGTCGTCCTCGGTCAGCAGGCTGACGTTGGTCACTCGATCCAGCAGGCACTCGACCGCGACGCGGGTTTCCAACCGCGCGAGGTGCAGGCCCAGACAGGTGTGCTCACCGGCGGCGAACGAGATGTGCGGCACGTGCTCGCGGAAGATGTCGAATTCCTCCGCACACTCCCAGCGCCGCTCGTCGCGGTTCGCGGACCCGATGCACACGCCGATCACAGACCGCGCCGGGATCTCGACCCCCTCCAGCTCGGTGTCTTCGGTGGTGAAGCGCTGCACGGTGGTAAGCGGTGTCTCGTAACGCAACCCCTCCTCGATCGCCTGCGGCAGCAGCCCGGGGTGGTCCCGCACCGCGGCGAACTGGTCCGGATGGGCGAGCAGCAGGTAGAGCAGGTTGCCCGACGAGCGGTACGTGGTCTCCAACCCGGCCGGCAACAGCAGCCGCAGGAAGGAGTAAATGCTTTCGTCGCTTAGCCTTTCGCCGTCGATCTCCGCCGTCACCAGGTTGCCGATGATGTCCTCGGTGGGTTCGGACTTGCGCCGTTCGATCTGCTCGACGAAGTAGTCCTTGAGCGCCGCCGACGCCTCGAAGGCGCGTTCGTAGTCGACGTGGTAGCTGATCAATTGCACGGCGCGCTTGCGGAAGGTCGGCAGATCGTCGGCGGGCAACCCGAGCAATCGGGCGATGACGCGAGTGGGAAATTCGAAGGTGAAGTTCCGGACCAAGTCGGCTTTGCCGGTGTGGATGAACTCGTCGATCAGCGCGTTGCAGATGGGCCGGACGATGGTGTTCTCCCAGCGGGCCAGCGCCTTGGATTTGAAAGCGGCGGAGACGAGGTTGCGATGGTCGCGATGCTTCTTGCCTTCCATCGCCAGGATGGTCGGCCCCATGAAGAGCCCGATCGTCTTGTCGTATGGCGCGGAGCTGAAAGTCCGGCCGTCGCGGAACACCGTGTTCACCGCATCGAAGGACACCGCGGAGTACTCCCGCTTGGGCATCAGCGACTCGGGCGTCTTGGAATAGTCCATCACCGTCCCGCGGAACACCCCGGACTCGAGACGTTTGCGGGCGAAGAACGGGTAGGGATCGCGCAGGCTGACGGTCTCGTCACTGCTGCGAACGTCGGTCGTCACGTAGCACTCCAGCATCTCCAGCAGAAACGGGGCAGGCCTCGCGTAAGATCGTACTGTAATTCTTACAGTAGACAATATGGGCGGGGCTGCCCGGGTCGGGCGAGTCAGCGGCGACTGCCGAGATGCCCGTGGATTGCGAACTCAGGCGCTATCCCTTACTTCGCGACCGCAGAGCCGTTCAACTCCCCGCAGGAGTGCGGAGTGGTCGAGGCTTCCGTCGCCGTTGGCCCGGGCGGCGGCCATGAGTTGCGCGACGAGGGAACCGACAGGGCTGATGGCGCCGACCTTGCGGGCTGCTTCGGCGAAGATGCCGAGGTCTTTGTGGTGCAGGTCGATGCGGAAGCCGGGCGTGAAAGACCTGCTCAGCATGTTGTGGGCTTTCTGATCAAGTACCGCTGATCCGGCGAGGCCCGCGCTGAGGACACTGATCGCCGCGTGAGTGTCCACACCATGCGCTTCGAGGAAGACGAGCGCCTCGGCAAGGAGTTGTATGTTGCCCGCGACGATGAGCTGGTTGGCGGCCTTCAACGTCTGCCCTGAGCCGCAGGGTTCGACGAGTGCGGCGTGGGCGCTGACCGCTTGCAGCACTGGTTGCGCCGCCGCGAAGTCCTCAGGGCTGCCGCCCACCATGACCGAGAGTTCGGCGTTGATGGCGCCAACCTGGCCGCCCGAAACGGGGGCGTCGATCATCCGGAGACCGCGCTGGCGCGCCCGGCTGGACAGCGTGCGTGTGACCTCGGGCCGGATGCTGGAGAAGTCGATGATCAGCGCACCCGGTTGGGCCGTCTCGAAAACTCCACCGTCGGCGGTTAGCACGGCTTCGACGTCGGGGGAGTCGGGCAGCATGAGGGCGACGATGTCGGCGTGCTGGACCGCGTCGGCGATGGAGTCGGCGGCAACACCGCCGGCGGCGACGAGGTCGGAAACTCGGTGACGCGATCGGTTGTATCCGGTCACCTGATGACCCGCGCGGACGAGGTTGACCGCCATGGGACTGCCCATGATTCCGAGACCGATGAAGGCGACCGCACTCACTACGACCCTCGCTTTTCTTTGATTCAACCGATTCGGAGCGGCAGAACCGCGTCAGGTGGGAAAGAAGCTCGATAGCGCGGCGGCGGTCTCGTCGGGCAGCGTTTCGGGGATGAAGTGCCCCGATGGCAGCGTCGTCGCGGTGACAGTTGCAGCACATTGGGCTTGCCAGAGGGCGTGAGCGTCGAACAGGCGATGCACTGCTCCGTTCTCGGCGGTCAGAACCTGTGTGTCGCAGGCGATCCGATGTCCGCGATCGCGACTGTGTTGATCGTGTTCGAGGTCGATGCCGGCGCTGGCCCGGTAGTCCTCGGCGGTGCTGTGCAGCGTCTCGGGAGTGCAGAAAGCGCGTTCGTACTCGGCAATCACCTCGCGTTCAAGGTAGTCGTCGTTCCCGCCTGATAGTTGTCGTAGCACGATGGCCAGGTAAGCGGCCGGGTTGCCTCCGATGAGAAGTTCGGGCAGTGGGGCGGCCTGAATGAGCAGGAACCAGTGAAAGTAGGCGGTCGCGAACTCTTGGTTGGTGGCCCTGTACATGTCGAGGGTGGGGGCTATGTCGATCAGAGACAGCTTCCTGACTCGGTGTGGGTGATCCAGCGCCAGGCGGGCCGCAACGCGCGCCCCGCGGTCGTGCCCACAGAGGTAGAACGAGTCTCGTCCGAGCTGATCCACGACCGCGACGAGGTCGTTGGCCATGGTCCGCTTGCTGTAATTGCTGTGATCGGGTAACCCGACCGGTTTGGCGGAGGCCCCGTAGCCGCGGAGGTCGGGTATGACCAGGAAGTAGCGGTCCCGCAGCCGGCCGGCGATGTGGCGCCACATCAGGTGGGTCTCGGGGTAGCCGTGCACGAGCAGTAGTGCGGGTCCGCCAGGGTTGCCGCCCCACCGGGCGTAGATAGCCGTTCCGTCGATATCGAAGGTACCGGCGTCGAATCCGGGGAACCAGCGCGAGTCCGCTTGTGCGACAGTCTGTTTTGGGTTTGGGCGGTCGCCGGGTTGGGCGTTGTCGATCATGTTCAGTGCGGCTCGGCGGGTGCACCCGACGATCTCATGACAATGGCCCTTTCGTGAGTGATGCGAGGTGCGAAACGGGAACTCCGGTGTGGCCGATGGTCACCGGCTGATGTGTTCCAGGAGGTGCTTGGACCACATGTCAGGTGACTCCAGTGGGCTGAAATGGCCGCAGTTGTCAAGGTACTCGAGGGTGAAGTCTTCGTAGAAGTCATCCAGGGTGTCGCTCCATGCCTGTGGGAACAGGGGGTCCTGGTCCGGCCACAAGATGGTGATGGGCTTGGCGAACCTGTCTTCCCGTGCCGGCGTCGTCTCGTTTGCGTAGAAGGTGATCGGATTGCCCTCAGGGTTGCGGAACCACAGGACGCCGGCCAGGAATGCCCCTGGTGCGCAGTGGTTCTCGGTTAGGTGGTCAAGGAGGTCGTCGACAACGGTCGATCCGGGCGCCGACCAGTTCACCAGGTTTTCCTTGAGTGCAGCGCGGACGGCGTCGGGCTTGCCGTCGATGATTTCTTCGACGAGTTCCGACTTGTAGAAGATGGCGTGCACGAACGCGTTCACCGCGTCCTCTTCGAGAATCCGCCGCCCGACGCCCAGGGTGGGCGGTGCGACTACCAGCGATCGCACCAGATCGGGCCGGGTCGATGCGACCGTCTGGGCGGTGAAGCTGCCGATGTCGTATCCGCCCAGCACGGCATTGCTGATACCCAATTCTTCGAGCAGGGCAATGACGCTGCCCACCTGGCGACTGAGTGCGTAGGCCGTTGGATCGCTCAGGTGTTTGTCCGACTTGCCGTAACCGCGCAAGTCGATCACGGTGACATCGGCGTGCTCCACCAGTTGCGGCATGACCCTGGAGTACTCCCGGTGGTCGCCGGGGTTGCCGTGAATCAGGACGACCGGGACACCTTGCCCGGAGCGCTCGTAGTAGAGCTTGAAACCGTCGTGTTCGCTCGAGTAGGGCACGGAACCAATCCTTCCTGTCGGCGCACCAGCGCCTCGCGATCCGCGACGGTGCTGCTCCGAAAAGGGTTTACCCGGAGCCGGTTCGGGGCTCTCCGTAGTGATCGTAAAAGCTGGCCCGAGGTCAGATCGCCAGCTGGCTGGAATCGATCGCCTTCTGACTCATTTTGCCCGCCGGGACGCTCGTCAGCCGCCGGAAGGGACGCGGTCCGCGGTGCCTGCTCGCAGTCGCAGCGAGACGCCACCTAGTTGGTCAGCCCGCATTGTCGGTCAGTACCGGCATGTGTGTCGACGGTCCGGAAAGCTTGCCGGTACGCCTGGGGGCTGACGCCGACGATGCGCCGGAATGCGGGACGGAGCGACACCGCGGTGGCCAGACCTACCTGTCGCGCAATGGCGTCGACGGTCAGCTCGGTGCGCTCCAAAAGATTCTGGGCGCGCAGGATCCGTTGGTGCAGTAGCCATTGCAGCGGCGAGACCCCTGTTTGGACCCGGAAGCGGCGATCGAAGGTCCGCCGACTCAGGCCGGCTCGTGCGGCGAGCGCGTCAATGTCCACATGCTGCAGATGAGCGATGGCGTATTCCATCACCCTTCCCAATTCGACGTCTTCGGACCGGAGGGGGACCGGGCGATCGACAAACTGTGCTTGGCTGCCGCATCGTGCGGGCGACAGGACGAGATGACGGGCTATCGCCGTGGCCGCGGCGGCGCCCCAGTGGCGTCGCACGACATGAAGGCAGGCATCCAGACCAGCTGCCGTCCCGGCGCTGGTGACAATGTCGCCGTCGTCGATGAAGAGGACCGAGGGGTCAACGCGCACCGATGGATACCGCGCTGCCAGCGTGGGTGCGTGGAACCAGTGTGCGGCGGCCCGCCGGCCGTCGAGCAGACCGGTGGCTGCGAGGACGAACGCGCCCATACACAGGCTCACGATCAAGGCGCCGTCGGCGTGTGCTGTGCGGACTGCTTCCAGTGACCCTGGGGGTGGGGCGTCATGAGGACTGCGCCAGCCGGGTAAGACCACAATCCCGGCGCGGTCCAGGGCCTCTAGCCCATGCGGTGGATCGAATCCAACACCGTCGCTGGTGCGCATCCGACCGGTTTCGCCGGCAACCGGTAGCACGGTGAATGCGGGAGCCCCGGCAGGATTCATGCCGAACACGCTCATCGGCACCGATGTCTCGAACATCGACGCCCCGTTGAACATCAGCACGGCGATGGTGCGCAGGCTTCGGCCTCCGCCCACGCGGCGAGCACCGGTCGAATTAATGCCGCCCGCATCGCGCGCGATCCCAACGCTGTCCTCACGCAGCGTCGGGAGTTGATGCGTTACCGGTGTGGTGAATAGTGGCCGTGACGTCGGATGCGCGGAGGTCAGCGCAGCCGGATGTCGACTGCGATTGCCCGGCCGCGGCGGGGCGGTGGGCGGGGAACTCCGCTCGATTCGGTCTAGAGTGAATTCCATAGCATGTGTCCGGTCACTTTGGTTGCGCTGCAACGTGTTTGAGTGCGGCCGGTTTGTTGGTCTCGCCGGCAAGTCGTGGGTGGTGATGTATCCCGCGTTCGAGTTGCGTCTCACCGTGGTCCCCGTGGTTCCTCCCCAGGCCCAGCTGTGTCCCTCGTACCTTCACCGATCGCGCTCCCCGCCCACCCGGTCACGTCGTCGCGGCCCTGCAACGCGGAGGCTCTGATGGCTTATGTTTGCGCGCGAAACCGTCTCAGTGTGTGCCGGGGCTGCACGACGTTGTGCCTCCGCTGCAGACGGCCGGGGCGGACCTTGCCGAAGGGTGATGGCGCCGAACCCGGGGCAGCAGTGGTGCGCCGCGCAGAGCGCTCCAACTCACGCCGCCCGGAGGGGCGAGGCGGTTGCCGCGCAGACCGACGTCGCAGCTGGCGTGGTGCAGCTGTGCCCCGCGGGACCCTTACTGCGGTGTGGCAGAAGAAAACTCCGTCTCAGCGCCGGCACGGATTCTCCGACATGTCGAGTTTCAGCCGCGCCTTCCGCGCCGCATACGGACTGTCCCCGCGGGACTGGCGCGGTCACCGCCTGCGTGCCGGCGCTGAGACGGAGTTTTCTTCTGCCACACCGCAGTAAGGGTCCCGCGGGG
>NZ_LZJJ01000397.1:0-16039 GCF_001667625.1 Mycobacterium sp. E1715 | reverse complement strand
CGCACGATCTGTTGCGCCACTACCCGCGCAGCTACACCGAGGGCGCGACCCGGTGGGACGCCGACGACCAGCGCCCACCGGCCGGCGAGCACATCACCATCGTCGACACGATCACCGAGACCAAGACCTGGCCGATGAAGAAGACCCCGAAGAAGGTCTGCCACCGGATCACCCTCGGCGCCGGCCGCAACAAGGTGACCGCCACGTTCTTCAACGCGAACTATCTGAAGAAGGACCTGACCGAGGGCACCAAGGTGATGCTGTCCGGGGAGGTCGGGTTCTTCAAGAACGTCATGCAACTGACGCACCCGGCCTTCCTCATCCTCGATTCCCCGGACGGCAAGAACCGTGGCACCAGCTCGCTGAAGAACATCGCGATCGCCTCCCAGGCCACCACCGGCGAGGTGCAGATGGCGGCGTTCGAGCGCGCCTTCTTCCCGATCTATCCGGCGACCACGAAGGTGCAGAGCTGGGACATCTTCAGGTGCGTGCGCCAGGTACTCGACGTCCTGGACCCGGTCGACGACCCGCTGCCCGCGGGCCTGTGCAGCCGCCACGGCCTGGTCTCCGAGGACCGCGCGTTGCGCGACATCCACCTGGCCGAAGACTCCTCGGCGCGGCGGCGGGCGCGGGAGCGGCTGACGTTCGACGAGGCCGTGGGGCTGCAGTGGGCGCTGGTCACCCGGCGGCACAGCGAGCTGTCGGAATCGGGACCCCCGGCGCCGCCGCGCCCCGACGGCCTGTCCGCGGAACTGCTGGGGCGCTTGCCGTTCGAACTGACCGCCGGGCAGCGCGAGGTGCTCGACGTGTTCGCCGGGGAACTCTCGGCAACCCGGCCGATGAACCGCCTGCTGCAGGGCGAGGTCGGCTCGGGCAAGACGATCATCGCGGTGCTGGCGATGCTGCAACTGGTGGACGCCGGTTACCAGTGTGCGCTGCTGGCGCCGACGGAAGTCCTTGCGGCCCAACATCTTAGGTCCATCAATGACGTGCTGGGCCCGCTGGCGATGGCTGGCCAGCTCGGTGGCGCGGACAACGCAACGCGGGTAGCCCTGCTCACCGGTTCGATGACCGCGGCGCAGAAGAAGCAAGTCCGCGACGAGGTGGCGAGCGGTCAGGCCGGGATCGTCGTGGGCACTCATGCGCTGTTGCAGGACGCGGTGGAATTCCACAACCTGGGCATGGTGGTTGTCGACGAGCAACACCGGTTCGGGGTCGAACAGCGAGACCAGTTGCGGGCCAAGGCCCGTCCCGGTGTGACCCCGCACCTGCTGGTGATGACGGCGACGCCGATACCGCGCACGGTCGCATTGACCGTCTACGGCGACCTGGAAACCTCGACGCTGCGCGAACTTCCGCGCGGACGCCAGCCGATCACCAGCAACGTGATCTTCGTCAGGGACAAGCCCGCGTGGCTCGACCGCGCCTGGCGGCGCATCAACGAGGAGGTCGCCGCCGGCCGGCAGGCCTATGTGGTGGCGCCCCGGATCGACGATACCGACGAGCCGGAGAAGCAGGAGCAGGACGCGAGACCGTCGGAGACGGCCGAGGGACTCTACGCGCGGCTACGTGCGCGCGAGCTGGCGAACCTGCGCCTCGGGCTGATGCACGGCCGGCTGTCCGCCGAGGAGAAGGACGCCGCGATGGCGGCGTTTCGCGCCGGTGAGACCGATGTGCTGGTGTGCACCACGGTGATCGAAGTGGGCGTGGACGTCCCCAACGCCACGGTGATGCTGGTGATGGATGCCGACCGGTTCGGCATCAGCCAGCTGCATCAGCTGCGCGGCCGCATCGGCCGCGGCCGGCACCCGAGTCTGTGCCTGCTCGCCACCTGGGTCTCGCCGGGGTCGCCCGCGGGCCGGCGGCTCTCGGCCGTGGCCGCGACCCAGGACGGGTTTGCGCTCGCCGACCTCGACCTCAAGGAGCGCCGGGAAGGAGACGTCTTGGGCCGCAATCAGTCCGGCCGCGCGATCAACCTGCGCCTGCTCTCGCTGGCCGACCACCGCGACGTCATCGAGGCCGCGCGGGACTTCTGCGTCCGAAGCTACGACGAAAATCCGGCCAGCCCCGAATTGGCCTTGCTGGCAGCGCCTTTCGTCACCACCGACCGGATCGAATACCTGGACAAGTCGTGACCGCCGGCGACGATGCAGAGCGAAGCGATGAGGAGGAGCGGCGCTTGTGAACCGCAAAGTGCTGCTGTGGTTGTCCGCGGCCGCCGCGCTCGCCCTGCTGGTGGCCTACCAGACGGTCGGATCCTCGACGGCCAGGCACGCGGACGAATACGCCGCGCGCGCCGACGTTCCGACCGTGCAACCGGGCGCCGACGTGCTCGCGGGTATCGCGGTGCTGCCGCTGCGGGCGCACCGGTACGACTACCGCAGGGCGGCGTTCGGCGACGCGTGGGACGACGACAACGACGCCCCGCTGGGCCACAACGGCTGCGACACCCGCGACGACATCCTCAACCGCGACCTCGTGGACAAGACCTACGTGTCGACCAAGCGGTGTCCGGACGCGGTGGCCACCGGCACCCTGCACGACCCGTACACCAACAAGACGATCGCCTTCCAGCGGGGCGCCAAGGTCGGCGAGGCGGTGCAGATCGATCACATCGTCCCGCTGGCCTACGCCTGGGACATGGGCGCCTACAACTGGCCGGACGGGGAGCGGCTGCGGTTCGCCAACGATCCGGCCAACCTGCTGGCCGTCGACGGGCAGGCCAATCAGGACAAGGGCGACGCCTCGCCGGCGCAGTGGATGCCGCCGAACGCGGCGTTCGCCTGCCAGTACGCAATGCAGTTCATCGCCGTGCTGCGCGGCTACGCGCTGCCGGTGGACCAGGCGTCGACCGGTGTGCTCCGCCAGGCGGCCGCCACCTGCCCGGCGGGTTAGCTCAGGCGCCCTCGAAGGTGTTGGGATCCGGGCGCAGCCGGGTGCCGTCGTTGAGCCCGTTGATCGCGTCCATGTGGTCGGCGGCCAACTCGAAGTCGAACACGTCGAGGTTGCCGGCGATGTGCTCGGGGTTGGCGGACCGGAAGACCACCGCGTTGCCCAGCTGCAGGTTCCACCGGAGCAGCACCTGAGCCGGCGTCTTGCCGTACTCGCCGGCGACCGAGGTCACCGTCGGGTTGTCCGTGAGCTTGCCGAGCGCCAGCGGTGTGTAGGCCTGGGTGACAACGTTGTGCTCCGCGTTGGTCTTGCGGACGTCGGCCTGGTTCAGCAGCGGGTGCAGCTCGACCTGGTTGACCGCCGGGGTGACGAAGGTCAGGTCGATGACGTCGGTGACGTGCTGCTCCGTGAAGTTCGAGACACCGATCGAGCGCGCCAGCCCGTTCCCGCGGCACTGGATCAGCCCGCCGAACGAGTTCACGTACTCACCGCGCGACGGCACCGGCCAATGGATCAGGTACAGGTCGACGTACTCCAGGCCGAGCCGCTCCAGGCTTTCCTTGCAGGCCTCCTCGGCCCGCAGGAACCCATGGTCGGCGGCGGCCAGCTTGGTGGTGACGAACAGCTCGGCGCGGGGGATCCCGGAGGCCGCGATGGCACGGCCGACGGCGGCCTCGTTGCCGTAGGCCGACGCGGTGTCGACCAGGCGGCAGCCCATCTCCAGCGCCGCGGAGACCGCCCGTTCCGTCTCGTCCTCGGACAGGTCAGCGACGCCCAAGCCCAGCACCGGCATCGTGTTTTCGTCATTAAGAGCTATCGAGGGCACGGCAGCGCCCGACTCGCCAGCCAATGTCATTCACCTGCCTGTGGAATTGAAGTTTCGTGGGCCCAACCGGGCGCCATCAAGCGAGGAGATCGACGCCATTCCATCGGCGCTGAATTCCAGGCGCTGAGTTCGAAATCGAACACGTCGAAGCTGCTCGCAATCCGTGAGGCGGTTACCGGCTTGGGGATCACGATATTACCGAGCTGGAAAATACCACCTCAGCGACACCGGGCCGGGCCGCGGTGGTCTGGACCCCGGTCTTCTTTTTGGGATATTCGTCACCACGTAGAGTTGGCACACGGCTCACCGGAGCGGGCCACCCGTCCAGCCGGTACCCGGACGCGCAGCGCGGCCACCGACCGCACCCGCTCGGTGGCCGCCGAACACCGGAAGAGTCCGAGACGGTGCGGAACGAAAAATCGTCCGTCGTCGAGCGTCGCCACGTTATGTACAGGGAGTGCCCATGACCAAGAGCGTGCCCGCGCCGGACCTCCATCTCGGCGTCAAACACGCGCCCATGCGCCTGACCAGTCGCATGCAGGGCGCCGTCTCCACGATCGGTGTCAAGGTCATCCCGTGGATCCCGACCCCCGCCAAGCGCGCGCTGTTCGGCGGCCGCTCGGTGACCATCGACGGCAACACGCTGGACGCCACGCTTCAGCTGATGCTCTCCGGCCTGCGCGCCGTCGGCATCGACGGCCTGGTGGTCGACGACGACGCGGCCGCGTCCCGCGCTCAGTTACGGCAGATGTTGCTGGAGCTTCCCGGGCCGCAGATCCACGTCGACGTCCGTGACCTGACGCTGCCCGGACCCGCGGGTGAGATCCCGGCGCGGCACTACCGTCCCGCCAACGGCGCGTCCGCGCCGATGCTGGTCTTCTACCACGGCGGTGGGTGGTCGATCGGCGACCTGGACTCCTATGACGCGCTGTGCCGGCTGACGTGCCGCGACGCCGGCATCCACGTGTTGTCCATCGACTACCGGCTGGCCCCCGAGCACCCGGCCCCGGCCGCAGTCGAGGACGCCTACGCGGCCTTCAGATGGGCGTACGACCACGCCGAGGAACTCGGCGCCGCGCCCGGCCGGGTCGCGGTCGGCGGGGACAGCGCGGGCGGCAACCTGGCGGCCGTCGTCTGCCAACAGGCGCGCGACGAGGGTGCCCCCGCCCCGGTGCTGCAGTGGCTGATCTACCCGCGGACCGATTTCACCTCGCAGACCCGTTCCCTGGGCCTGTTCGCCCGCGGCTTCCTGCTGACCAAACGCGACATCGACTGGTTCGAGTCCCAGTACCTGCGCGGCTCGGGCGTCGACCGGGCGGATCCCCGGGTATCCCCGCTGCTGGCCGAGTCGCTGGCCGGGCTGGCACCGGCCCTGATCGCGGTCGCCGGGTTCGATCCGCTGCGCGACGAGGGCGAGAGCTACGCGGAGGCGCTGCGGGCGGCCGGGACCGCGGTCGATCTGCGGTGCATGGGATCGCTGACGCACGGCTTCGTCAACTTGTTCCAGCTCGGCGGCGGCAGCGCCGCCGCGACCACGGAGTTGATCTCGGCTCTGCGGGCCCACCTGAGCCGGGTCTGATCTGTTGCGCCGTCGGCGCCGGTAATCTAGAGGCGCCCACGAACGACCACCCGATTACCGAAGGATCGCGCAACTGTGGCCGACAAATCCAAACCGCGCTTTGACATGAAGGCGGCCGACGGTAAATCGGGCCGACTCGTGCAGATCGGCGGGACCGCCGTCGTCGTCATCTTCCTGGTCGCGCTGGTCTCCTACATCGTGGTCACGCACCACAAGAAGACCGCCGCCATCGGCGCGGGCGACACCGTGCGGGTGACCTCCAGCAAGCTGGTCACCCAGCCCGGGACCAACAACCCCAAGGCCGTGGTGACGTTCTACGAGGACTTCCTTTGCCCGGCCTGCGGCAACTTCGAGCGGACCTTCGGTCCGACGGTGTCCAGGCTGATCGACGTCGGCGCCATCGCGGCCGACTACTCCATGGTGTCGATCCTGGACAACGCCAGGAACCAGAACTACTCGTCGCGGGCGGGGGCCGCGGCCCTGTGCGTGGCCGACGAGTCGATCGACGCGTTCCGCCGATTCCACACCGCGCTGTACACCACCGACCTGCAGCCCAGCGAACGCGGCACCAGCTTCCCCGACAACGCCCGGCTGATCGAGCTCGCCCGCGAGGCCGGCGTCGTGGGCAAGGTGCCCGACTGCATCAACAGCGGCAAGTACATCGCCAAGGTCACCGGCGAGGCGTCGGCCGCGAAGATCAACGCCACGCCGACCATCAAGATCAACGGCGACGACTACGACCCGTCCACACCGGACGCTCTGGTGGCCAAGATCAAGAGCATCGTGGGCGACGTGCCGGGCATCGACGGCGCCACCGCCCCCCCGGCCGCCTGATCACCCGGTGTCGACCCAAACCGCCGACCTGACAGCGGAATCGCCTCAGGAAGCGCGCGTACCGGCGGCCAGCGCGTGGTGGGTGCTGATCGCCGGCGTGATCGGCCTGGCCGCCTCCGCAACGCTGACCGTGGAGAAGATCGACCTCCTGCTCAACCCGGCGTATGTGCCGTCGTGCAACTTCAACCCGATCCTGTCGTGCGGCTCGGTGATGGTCACCCCGCAGGCGTCGGTGCTGGGTTTTCCCAACCCGCTGCTCGGCCTGGTGGCCTTCACCGTGGTGGTCGTCACCGGGCTGCTGGCGGTGACGAAAGTGTCGTTGCCGCAATGGTATTGGATCGGGTTGACGATCGGGCTGCTCGCCGGCGCGGCGTTCGTGCACTGGTTGATCTACGAGAGCCTCTACACGATCGGCGCGTTGTGCCCGTACTGCATGGTCGTCTGGGCGGCCACCGTCACGCTGCTGGTCGTCGTCGCGTCGATCGTGTGGCGCCCGGCGCTGCAGCGCCGCGGACGCGGTGTGGGCTGGGTGCTGTACCAGTGGCGGTGGTCCATCGTCGCGCTGTGGTTCACCGCGGTGTTCCTGCTGATCATGGCGCGGTTCTGGGACTACTGGTCGACGCTGCTGTAGGCGTGGGCACGTGACCCGCATCATCGGCGGCGTGGCCGGCGGCCGGCGCATCGCCGTCCCGCCGCGCGGGACCAGGCCGACCACCGACCGGGTGCGTGAATCGCTCTTCAACATCCTGACCGCGCGAAAAGACCTGACGGGCGCGGCGGTGCTGGATCTCTACGCCGGTTCGGGCGCATTGGGATTGGAGGCGCTGTCGCGGGGGGCGGCCTCGGCTCTGTTCGTGGAGTCCGATCAGCGCAGCGCGGCCGTCATCGCGCGCAATATCGACGCCCTGGGTTTGGCGGGCGCGACGGTGCGCCGCGGCGCGGTCGCCGCCGTCCTGGCCGCCGGAGCCGCGAACCCCGTCGACCTCGTCCTGGCGGACCCGCCCTACGACGTGGCGGCCGCCGAGGTGGAGGCCGTGTTGGCCGCCCTGGTCGCCCACGGTTGGGCGCACTCCGGAACCGTGGCGGTGGTGGAGCGCGCGGCCAGCGGTACGCCGTTGACCTGGCCGGCCGGCTGGTCCGTGCGGCCGCCACGCGTGTACGGGGACACCCGGTTGGAGATGGCCGAGCGGCCGTGAGGCCGGCGTGTAGCGTCTTTCGTCATGTGCGCCGCTCCTTCTCATCTCGTTGTTCTGCATCGTCGCCGGCGCGCGTCATGAGTGGCGCGGTATGCCCGGGCTCGTTCGACCCGGTGACGTTGGGGCACATCGACGTCTTCGAACGCGCCTCGGCCCAGTTCGACGAGGTGGTGGTGGCGATCCTGTCCAACCCCGCGAAGAAGGGCATGTTCGACCTCGACGAGCGGATCGCCATGATCAACGAGTCGACCACCCATCTGCCCAACCTGCGCGTCGAGGCCGGACAGGGTCTGGTGGTCGACTTCGTCAGGTCGCGGGGGATGACCGCGATCGTGAAGGGCCTGCGCACCGGCACCGACTTCGAATACGAGCTGCAGATGGCGCAGATGAACAAGCACATCGCCGGGGTGGACACCTTTTTCGTCGCGACGACACCACGGTATTCGTTCGTCTCGTCGTCGTTGGCCAAGGAGGTCGCGACATTCGGGGGCGACGTGTCGGAGCTACTGCCCGAACCGGTCAACCGCCGCCTGCGCGAAAAGCTCGCCGGCCGCTCCTGAAAGGCCCCGGCGCACCGGACGGTTCGGACGCACGCGATGAAATGCCCTGCGCCAGGCGGGTCCCGGGACCCGTCGGCTCATACCGGATCCGATTTTCCCGGACGCGACCCACGCCCGTCGGGTGACGAGATACGGTCGCTGAACCGCTCTTCGCCGAGGAGCGGGTGAGGAGATCCGGCGATGAGCCCAACCGAGCGCGACTTCGACATCGTCGTGTACGGCGCCACGGGATTTTCCGGCGGGTTGACGGCCCGCTACCTGGCCGGCGCGGCCGGTGCGGCCCGCGTCGCGCTGGCCGGGCGCTCCCGGGACCGGCTGGCGGCGACCCGCGGCGCGCTCGGCCCGGCCGCACGGGATTGGCCGCTGATCGTGGCGGACGTGTCGGACCCGTCGACGCTGGACGCCATGGCGGCCCGCGCCCGGGTGGTGCTGACGACGGTCGGTCCGTACACCAATTACGGACTGCCGGTGGTGGCGGCCTGCGTCAAGGCCGGGACGGACTACGCCGACCTCACCGGGGAGGTGATGTTCGTCCGCGACAGCATCGACCGATACCACCAGCAGGCCGTCGAAACCGGCGCGCGGATCGTGGTCTCGTGCGGATTCGCCTCCATGCCTTCGGATCTCAACGTCTATCAGCTGTATCGGCGGGCGGCCCGCGACGGCGCCGGGGAACTCTGCGACACCACCTTCGTGTTTCGCTCCTTCTTCCAGGGCGGCGGTTCCGGGGGCACGGTCGCCTCGGAATTCGAATCCATGCGCACGGCGTCCGGCGACCCGCAAGCCCGTCGCCTGATGAACGACCCGTACACCCTGACCACAGACCGAAGGGCCGAACCCGATCTCGGCAGGCAACGGGACTTCCCGTGGCACGCGGGCGGCCGGATCGCGCCCGAGCTCGCCGGCTTCTGGCTGGGCCCGCTCGTCTGGGGGCCCCACAACACGCGAATAGTTCGGCGCAGCAACGCATTACAGCACTGGGCCTACGGCAGGCGATTCCGTTACTCGGAGACCATGAGCCTCGGCAGGTCGTTCGCGGCGCCGGTCGCTTCCGCGGCCGTCGCGGGGGCGCTGGCGGCCGGGTGGGCGGTCGGCACCAGGCACTTCAGGCGGGTGCCGCGGCGGTGGCTGGCGCCCCTCGCGAAGCCGGGCACCGGCCCCGGCGAGGCGATGCGGGAGCGCGGCCACTACGTGGTCGAGACCTACACGACGACGGCCTCCGGCGCCCGCTACCTGGGCACCTTCGCGCAGCAGCGCGACGCGTACGACGCGACCGGAGTCCTCCTCGGCGAGAGCGGTCTTGCGCTGGCGCTCGACCGTGATCGACTCAGCGACCTGACGGGAGTGCTCACCCCGGCGGCGGCGATGGGCGATGCGCTGCTGGCGCGGCTGCCGGCCGCCGGGGTGTCTATGCACACCATCCGGCTGAACTGAGTCAGGACGCCGCGCTGCGGGCGGCCAGTCGATCGGCGAGCGAGCGGGCGAAGATCCGGGTCTGCTCCAGCTGGTGCGGCTGGATATTGGTCGCCGGAATGCGCAACCCGAAATACCGATCCCGGTATCGGCCCGACCGCAGGTAGCTCATCAGCGAGAGTCCGGAGGCGATCTGGCCGCCCAGGTACTCGAAATGGACCCCGCCCAGGTAGCGACCGCCCTGCTTCTCGCCCAGCCTGCGGACCGCCGCGAAATTGCCGCGCCAATAGCGACGGCAGACGGCGAACGCCGCGAAGGGCTTGCCGGCGAGCAGCTTTCGCGCCTCGTCTGACTTCAGGAAGGTTCGCATCGGCATGTTCATGGTGAACCACCATGTCGAGGAACCGATGCAGATCAGGTCGTAGGCGGCGTTTCGCACCTCGTCCGGGGTTTCGATCTCACCCGTCGCCCGCCGCAGCTGGGCGGGCAGCACGCTCAGGAGGTCGAGCGCCGCGTGCCGCAACGGAAAGACGCTGAACCGCTGCGAATACCGTTGATCGGTGAAGGTGATCGCGGCGCGGTGCACCTCCCACCCCCGTTCGCTGAACACCTCACCCGCGGTTTCGAGCACGGCGAGCACCTGCCCGGTGAACGTGTAGTAGAGGAGCAGGACGCGGGGCCGGGGGCCGTGATCGGCCGACATGTCCGTCATCTTTCAGCCACTCCTTCTCGACCGTTGCCGATCGCTTCGGAGCATCATCGCCGGTGGATGCGGTTCTGGGCAATCGGGCTAGTGAGGTTGCTGGCCGTGGTCGTGGTGGCAGTCGTGCTCATGCTCGGCATCGGGGGAACCGCCCATCATCCGCAGCATGGGCATGCCGCCGGAGGTGACGAACCGGATGGCCAGCACCGCCGCGACGGCCAGGAAGGCGATGTTGAGCCACGTCGTGTAGTTCCACGAGATGGCCGCCTCCATGACGGTCGCGTTCCGCTGGGTGGGAATGAGTTTGGTTGCGCCGAAGAGCAATTCGATCAGATAGCCGGCCGCCACCATCGAGGCGTAGAACGTGCCCAGCAGGGTCAGCATCATCTTGGTGCCGTAGTACTTACGGTAGATGTTCAGGATCGGCAGGATGAGCAGGTCGGCGTAGATGAACGCGATGACCCCGCCGAAGCTGATGCCGCCGTTCCACAGGACCGCGGCCAGCGGCACATTGCCGATCGAGCAGACGAAGGAGACGATCGCCACGACCGGTCCCACGATCGGTCCCCATAGCGCCGACAGGCCCGGGTCGTCGGCCAGAAAGAAGCCGCGCCAGAACGCTGCGGGCACCCACGCCGCGATCGCGCCGGCGATCAACAGGCCCAGAACCAGATCCCGCAGGATCGCCAGCCACTCCATCACGAACACGTGCGAAACCGAGGTGAAGCCCTCTCCGGAGAAGAGCCGTCGCCAGAACGAACCCTGCCGCTGGATCGACATGTCCATGGCGGCGTGGCCCTCCATCGATCCGGCGATGCCCCGCTCGGCCTGCGCGCGGGCGGCGTCGATCAGGCGTGACCGCACGAACAACCGGAACAACACCGCCAGCACCACGATCATCAGCGGCCCGCCGACGAACTCCGCGGCGGTGAACTGCCAGCCCATCAGCAGGGCCAGGATGATGCCCAACTCGACGACCAGGTTGGTCGACCCGATCTCGAAGGCCATGGCGGCGGTGAAGCTGGCGCCTTTGCGAAACAGCGAGCGGGCCAAGGCGACCGCGGCGTAGGAGCAGGACGACGAGGCCGCACCCAGCCCCGCGGCCACGGCCAGCGTGCGCGGCCGGTCGTCGCCCAACAGCGAGACGATGGTCGAGCGCCGTACCACCGCCTGCACCACCGCCGACAGGGCGAAGCCCAGGATCAGCGCCCACAGAATTTCCCACGTCATCGACCCGGCAACCGCCAACGCGTGCCCGACCGCCCCCAGCGCCGTGTGTGTCACTTGATCCCCGCTTCGTGGCTCGGATACTCTCATGCACGCTATACCCCAAGGGGGTATTGCGCAACCGGGCGACCGGCCCCCGGCTGCGGCCGAAAACACCAGTTCACCGGCTCGCGACGGGGCGGCACCGGCCGAAATCCCCTATTCGACCCACCCCGATTGCTTCGAGCGTCTAAGCTTGGCGCTTCGTTGGGTTCCGCGTCGAAACCCGCTCGGGTTGGGGGGCGCGAGCGACGCTGCGCTGCGCCCTCTCAATTGCACTGATGCCGGTGATACTCGCAGCATCGCCGGTTGGCCTGAGACGAGGTTGAGCGGCGATGGAACCACGGGTCACCCCCATTGCGGTCATCGGAATGGGATGCCGGCTTCCGGGCGGGATCGACTCGCCCGACGCGTTCTGGCAAGCGTTGCTGCGGGGCGACGACCTGGTGACCGAGATCCCGCCCGACCGGTGGGACGTCGAGGACCACTACGACCCCGAGCGCGGGGTGCACGGCCGGTCCGTGTCACGTTGGGGCGGCTTCATCGACGACGCCGGCGGTTTCGACGCCGCCTTCTTCGGCTTCGGCGAACGCGAAGCGACCGCGATCGATCCGCAGCACCGCTTGCTGCTCGAGACGTCGTGGGAGGCGATCGAGCACGCGGGCATCGCGCCGCCGTCGTTGAGCGGCTCGCGGACCGGGGTGTTCGTGGGGATGTGCCAGCAGGACTACACGCTGATCAGCGGCGACGCGGGTGTGATGGAGGACGCCTACGGCTACACCTGCACCCCGTTCAGCATGGCCTCCGGCCGGATCGCCTACGGGTTGGGCCTGGTGGGCCCGGCGATCACGCTCGACACCTCGTGCTCGTCCGGCCTGCTCGCCGTCCACCTGGCGTGCTCGAGCCTGAACACCGGCGAGAGTGATCTCGCGCTGGCCGGCGGCGCCATGCTGGTGCTGGATCCGCGGGTGTCGGCGTCGGCGTCCGCGCAGGGCATGCTTTCGCCCACCGGACGCTGCCACACGTTCGACGTCGCGGCCGACGGGTTCGTCCGTTCCGACGGGTGTGCGGTGGTGCTGCTCAAGCGCCTGCCCGACGCGGTGCGCGACGGCGACCGGATCCTGGCGGTGGTCCGCGGCACGGCGGTCAATCAGGACGGTCGTTCCGAGACGATCACGACGCCGTCCGCCGATGCGCAGGCCGCGGTGTACCGGGCGGCGTTGGACGCGGCCGGAGTCGACCCGGCCACCGTCGGCATGGTCGAAGCCCACGGCACCGGAACCCCGAAGGGCGACCCGCTCGAATTCGCCAGTCTCACCGAGGTTTACGGAGCCGGTGGCAATCGTGTCGCGCTCGGATCGGCCAAGAGCAACGTCGGGCACACCGAGGCAGCGGCGGGCGCGGTCGGATTGGTCAAGGCGGTGCTCGGGCTGCGGAGCGGTGTGGTGCCGCCGATGGCCCACTTCACCCGCCTGCCCGACGAACTTGCCCGCATCGAAACGGGATTGTTTGTGCCGCAGGAGGTTACGCCGTGGCCGGACAAGGGCGAAGGCCCGCGGCGGGCCGGGGTGACGTCGTTCGGGATGTCGGGCACCAACGTGCACGCCGTCCTCGAACAGGCGCCCGACCCCGACGTCGACGGGTTCGGCGCGGAAAGCGCACGGTCGCTACTGTTCCCGCTGTCGTCCACCTCCGCCGACGAGCTGCGCCACACGGCGCGGCGGCTGGCCGAGTGGGTGTGCGACCACCGGGAAACCGTGTCCGCCGCCGACCTGGCCTACACCCTGGCGCGGCGACGCGCGCACCGGACCGTGCGCACCGCGGTGACGGCGGACAGCATCGACGGGCTGATCGCCGGGCTGCGCGAAATCGCCGACGGCGAAACCCCTTTCGCGCCGGCGGCCGGTCATGACGATCGCGGGCCGGTGTGGATCTTCTCCGGCCAGGGCTCGCAGTGGGCCGCGATGGGCGCCGAGCTGCTGGCCAAGGAGCCGGCGTTCGCCGCCGCCGTCGCCGCGGCCGAGCCGTTGATCGCGGCGGAGTCGGGTTTCTCGGTGACCGAGGCGATGTCGGCGCCGAAGACGGTCACCGGCATCGACCGGGTGCAGCCGACACTGTTCGCCTTCCAGGTGGCGCTGGCGACCGCGATGCGCGCCTACGGTGTGCGGCCGGGGGCGGTGATCGGCCACTCGATGGGCGAGATCGCGGCGGCCGTGGTGGCCGGCGCGCTGTCGCTGCCCGACGGGGTCAGGGTGATCTGCCGGCGCTCGGCGTTGATGTGCCGGATCGCCGGCGCGGGCGCGATGGCCTCGGTGGAGCTGCCCGCCCAGCAGGTGCGCGACGAACTGGCCGCCCGCGGCGTCGGCGACGTGGTGGTCTCGGTGGTCGCGTCGCCCAACTCCACCGTGATCGGCGGGGCGACGCAGGCGGTGCGCGATCTGGTCGCGGAGTGGGAGGGCCGCGAGGTGATGGCCCGCGAGGTGGCCGTGGACGTCGCCTCGCACTCGTCCCAGGTCGATCCGATCCTCGCCGACTTGGCCGCCCAACTCGCCGATCTGACGCCGGCGGCGGCTGAAGTGCCGTATTACTCTGCGACGCTGGACGATCCACGCGCCCGGCCGGCGTTCGACGCCGGATACTGGGTGGACAACCTGCGCCAGTCGGTGAAGTTCGCCGCCGCGGTGCAGGCCGCCCTCGACGACGGCCATCGCGTCTTCGGTGAACCGTCGCCGCATCCGCTGCTGACCCGGGCGGTCGAACAGAACGCGGGCGCCTCCGACGTTGGCATCGCCGCGCTGCCGGCCATGCGCCGCGAGCAGCCGATGCCGCACGGGCTGTTGGGCTTCCTGGCGGATCTGTTCAGCGCCGGCGCCGCCATCGACTTCTCCGCGCTGTACCCGGGCGGTCGGCTGGTGGACGCGCCGCTGCCGACGTGGACCCACCAGCGGCTGCTCGTCGACGCCGGCGGGGCGGGCGCGCCGGGGCGCGGGCAGTTCACGCTCGACGTGCATCCGCTGTTGGGTGCCCACGTGCGGTTGCCGGAGGAACCGGAACGCCACGCGTGGCAGGGCGGGGTGGGCACCGCGGCGTTGCCCTGGCTGGCCGACCATCGGGTGAACGGGGTCGGGGTTTTCCCGGGGGCGGGCTTCTGCGAGATGGCGCTGGCTGCCGCCGCGGCGGTGCTGGGGCCGGACGCGGAGGTGCGCGACGTCCGCTTCGAGGAGATGCTGCTGCTGGACGACGAGACGCCGGTGAGCGCGGTGGCTTCGATCCTGGACGCGGGCGTTGCCGAGTTCGTGGTGGAGACCGATCGCGACGGGGAACGGATCCGCAGCGCCGCGGCGGTGTTGCACGCGGTCGCCGACGAGCAGCCGCAGCGACGCGACGTCGCCGCCCTGCTGGCCACCCACCCGCAGCTGGAAGACGGTGCCGCGCTGCGACAGTCGTTCGCCGAGCGCGGCGTCGAGTACGGTCCGGCCTTCGCCGGTCTGGTGTCGACGCGCACCGCCGAAGGCAAGAGCCGCAGCGTGGTGGCCGAGGTCGCGCTCCCCGGCGCGGTCCGCGCGGAGCAGGGGAGTTACGGGGTGCATCCCGCCCTGCTGGACGCCTGCTTCCAGACCGTGCTGGCGCACCCCGCCGTCAAGGAGGCCGCCAACGGCAGCTTGCTGCCGTTGGGCGTCGCGCGGCTGCGCCGCCACGGTCCGGCGCGCGGCGCCCGCTATTGCCACCTCCGGCTCGTCGCGGCGACGGCGTCCTCGGTGGACGTCGACCTCGATCTGCTGGATTCCGACGGCATGGTGCTGCTGGCGGTGCAGGGCCTGCGCATGGGCCTCGGCCGGGGTGGCGGCGCCGACGAGCTGATGGCCGAGCGGCTGCTGACCGTCGACTGGCAGCGGCGGACGCTGCCGCCGGTGCCCGAGCGGCCGGTCGGCGCCTGGCTGCTGATCGACACCGCCGAGGCCGACCCGCTCGCGTCGACCCTGGCGGATACACTGAAATCCCTTGGCGCACAAACAGAGTTCCTGAGCTGGCCACGGCAGGCCGAGCACCGCCCCAACGCTGAGCGGCTCGGCGCCGCGGTGCGTGGCGGCCTGGAGGGGGTGGTCATCGTGTGCCCGCCGCCGGCCGGGGAGCCGGACGATCGGGGCCTGCTCGCCGGACGCGAGCAGGTCCGCCATGTGGTGCGCATGATCCGCGACCTGCCGGAGATGTCGGCGACGCCGCCGCGCCTGTACGTCATCACGCGGCGGGCGCAGATCGTGCGGCCCGGGGACGCGCCGAACCTGGTCCAGGGCGGCCTGCGCGGCCTGCTGCGGGTGGTCGGCGCGGAGAACCCGCAGCTGCGGACCACCCAGATCGACCTCGAGGCCGACGCGGACGTCGAACGTGCCGCCCACGAATTGCTGTGCGGCTCGGCCGAGGACGAGACCGCGTGGCGCGGCGGGCAGTGGCACACGGCGCGGCTGCGCTGCACGCCCCTCGGCGCCGACGAACGCCGGGTCACCACGGTGAACCACGAGACGGAGGGGATGCGCGTGGCGGTCCGTCATCCCGGTGACCTGCAAACGCTGGAATTCGTCGCCGTCGACCGCAGGACGCCCGGCCCGGGCGAGGTGGAGGTCGCGATCGACGCGTCCAGCGTCAACTTCGCCGAAGTACTTGCCGCGCTTGGCCGTTACCCCGACCTGGAGGGCGAGCCGCACCAGCTGGGATTCGACCTGGGCGGCGTCGTCACCCGCGTCGGCGCGGACGTCACCGACCACCGCGTCG
>NZ_LZJJ01000396.1:0-6847 GCF_001667625.1 Mycobacterium sp. E1715 | reverse complement strand
CGCCGCGTCTGTTTCAGAAACCAAGCCGGCCAAGCTGTTTGGGATCGCTCTGCCAATTCTTGGCGACCTTCACGCGCAGGTCCAGGTAGATCTTGGTGCCGAGCAACTTCTCGATTTGGCCGCGCGCCGCCGTACCCACCTGGCGCAGCCGGGTCCCACCCTTGCCGATGATGATGCCCTTCTGGCTGTCGCGCTCGACGTAAAGCAACGCGTGCACGTCGATCAGGTCGTCGCGGTCCGCGCGGGGACTCACCTCGTCGATGACGACCGCCAGCGAATGCGGCAGCTCGTCGCGAACGCCCTCGAGGGCGGCCTCGCGGATGAGCTCGGCCATCAGGACTTCCTCGGGTTCGTCGGTCAGTTCCCCGTCGGGGTAGTACGCCGGGCCGGCCGGCAACGCCGCGGCCAGCACGTCGATCAGCACGTCCACCTGAGCACCGGTGGCGGCCGACACGGGGACGATCTCGGCCGAGTCGCCGACCAGTTCACTGACCGCGACCAGCTGCGCGGCCACCCGATCTTTGGGCACCTTGTCGATCTTGGTGACGATGGCGACCAAGGTCGTTTTCGGTGCGGTCGAACGGATTTGGTCGACGATCCACCTGTCCCCCGGACCGATCGCCTCGTCGGCCGGGATGCACAGGCCGATCACGTCGACTTCGGCGTAGGTGTCGCGCACCAGGTCGTTGAGCCGCTTGCCGAGCAGTGTCCGCGGCCGGTGCAGGCCCGGCGTGTCCACCAGGATGATCTGAAAGTTCTCCCGGTGCACGATGCCGCGAATGGTGTGGCGGGTGGTCTGCGGCCGCGTCGAGGTGATCGCCACCTTGGAGCCGACGAGCGCGTTCGTCAGCGTCGACTTGCCGGTGTTCGGCCTGCCGACCAAACACACGAAACCGGAATGGAATTCGGTCATCTCGCCGACCTTGCACCCGTGGCTGGCCGCGGGCCGCACGTTCGCGGTGGGCGGACGTTCGACGTCACGAGGGGCTCTCCCCGTCCGAGCCGTTGGACTCGGGCTCGACCGGGCTCAGCAGGACCGTGCCGATGCGAACGCGTCCCCGGTGGTCGGTGCCGCCTTCGGCCTGGAGCCGCAGGCCATGCGAGACCACCTCGGCCCCGGGCAACGGAACCCGGCCCAGCTCCAGGGCCAGCAGGCCGCCCACGGTGTCGACGTCGAGATCGTCGTCGAAGTCCACCCCGTAAAGCTCGCCGAGATCTTCGATCGGCAGCCGCGCCGAGACGCGAAACCGTTTGTCGCCCAGGTCTTCTACCGGCGCCGTCTCGGCCTGGTCGTATTCGTCGGCGATCTCGCCGACGATCTCCTCCAGCACGTCCTCGATGGTCACCAGGCCGGCTATCGCGCCGTACTCGTCGACCAACAGGGCCATGTGGTTGCGGTCGCGCTGCATCTCGCGCAGCAGCGTATCCAGCGGCTTGGAGTCCGGCACGAACACCGCCGGACGCATCACCTGTGCCACGGTGATGCCCCGGCCGCCGTCACCCGAGAGAAAGCTCTGCTGGACAAGGTCTTTCAGGTAGACGACCCCGACAATGTCGTCGACGTTCTCCCCGATCACCGGAAGACGCGAGTGCCCGCTGCGCACCGCCAGGTTCAACGCCTGACTGGCCAGCTTGTCGCTTTCGATCCAGATCATTTCGGTGCGCGGCACCATGACCTCGCGGGCCGGGGTGTCGCCGAGTTCGAAGACCGACTCGATCATCCGGCGCTCGTCGGCGGCGACCACGCCGCGCTGCTGGGCCAGGTCGACGACTTCGCGTAGCTCGATCTCGGACGCGAACGGCCCGTTGCGCAAGCCGCGGCCGGGCGTCAGCGCATTACCCAGGACGACCAGCAGCCGGCTGAGCGGCATCAACAACCACGAGATGAGCCGCAGCGGAACGGCTGTCGTCAACGAGATGGAGTACGCGTGCTGACGGCCGAGGGTGCGCGGGCCCACCCCGATGACCACGAAACTGATGACCACCATGGTGGCCGCCGCACCGAACAGCGCCCAGGTGAGACCGAAGTTGTCGTACAGAAACAGCACCAGCAGCACGGTGGCCGTGATCTCGCACGTGATCCGCAGCAGGACGACCAGGTTGATGTAACGCGGCCGCTCGGCCATCACCTCGGCCAGCGACACGGCGCCGGGCCGCTCCTCGCGCACGAGCTCCTGGACCCGGGCCAGCGACACCGTGCTGATGGCCGCGTCGATCGCGGCGAACAGCCCGCCGATAGCGATCAGCGCCATCGCGCCGAGCAGCCAGGACAGACCGGTCAATTGCCGGAAGACCTCGATGCGGTGACCGGCTCCACGTCGTCGTCGCTCCGCTTTCGGTTGAGGGCCCAGGCCCCAAGGCACACCACGACCCCCAATGCCCCATAGCCCAGCGCCGAGGGCCACCAGGGCTGGGCGGGTTGGGCCGGATCCTCGTGCGGGCGGACCGCGAGCACCACCAGGAAGCTGCCGTCGTCGGTGGGTCCGGCGTGCGGCAGCGACTGGGTCTTGGTGACGCTGATCTGGCTGCTGCTGCTGCTGCTGGAGTCGTTGGTCTGGCCCCAGGCCAACGTGGAGTCGTCGAGCAGGAAGAGGTCTTGGCTACCCCCGGGTTGGCTCTCGTCCCGGCCCACCACCGACACCTGGCCGACCTCCAGCGTCTGGTTGGCGGCGGGCACGGAGACCAAGACGTTCTGGTAGAGCTTCGGCGGCTCGGGTGGCTTGTAGTCCGGCGGCGGCGGGCCGTTGAAACCGTCCGGCGGTACCGAGCCCCCGCCGTAGAAGCTGCCCGAGACCACCCAGCCGTCACCGACCGCCGTGAAGGGGACGACGCCGACGGTGGCGGCGTCGAGCACGATCCGGGCGCCGGGCGGCACGTACGCCTCCCGGTCGGCGCCGCCGTAGGAGTAGCGGAACGTCATCGCCTGGTTCAGCGGGTTGTACAGGGCCGGGCGGCGGAAGGCGTCGTCGTAGTCGACGTAGTCCCAGTGCCGGGGCCGGACCAGCCGCTGGTTGTCGACCTTCAGGACGTCGACGTTCTCCCGGTGGGTGCTGACGACGTTCTGCACCCGCTGGTTGAAGTCGACCTGCTTCGGCGGTTTCGGCGGGTCGGCGGGATTGACGCGCGTCGGCGGTGCGGCCTTGGCCGCCGCGACCGCCTGGGCGGGAACATCGAGCCCCCGGGGCGGAGCCACCACCGAGACGTTCCTCGACGCGTCGGGGCCCGGCGGATTGATCGTCGGAAGGGCGTTCGCGGGCGGCAGGTTCGGCGGAGGGATGAGCGGTGGAGCCTGCACCGGAACGGTGCTCGGCGGCACGTACGCGGGCACCTCCGGAATCTGCACCGGGCTCGGCGGCGGCTGAACCCGGCGGGGCGGCGCGTCCTGGGAGCACACGTTGGAGGTGTGATACTGCGCAACCAGGTACTGGCACCAGTTGCAGCTGGTCGGGTTGGACCCGCCGCCGGCGCACGGGGCCGCCTCGGCGACGCCGATCGTGGTGGCCACCACCGAGATCGGTGCCAGGGCGACGGCGGCCGCGGCCGCGATCCCGAGTGCTTTTAGTCGGCTCAATTGTCGAAATACCTTGACTTGTCCAGCAATTGACGGTCCCGCTCCTGCTGGCGATCTTGTTGGTAGGCCTGGACCTGCTCGGCGACCCACTCTTCGAGCAATCGGTCCTGCAGGGCGAACATCTCTTTTTCCTCGTCCGGTTCGCCGTGGTCGTAGCCCAGCAGGTGCAGCACGCCGTGGATGGTCAACAGCGCCAGCTCATGGCCCAGGGTGTGGCCCGCCGCGTCGGCCTGCCCGGCCGCGAATTCGGGGCACAGCACGATGTCACCCAGCATCGACGGCCCCGGCTCCGGGGCATCCGGCCGGCCCCCCGGCTCCAACTCGTCCATCGGGAAGCTCATCACGTCCGTCGGCCCGGGCAGGTCCATCCAGCGCATGTGCAGGTCGGCCATCGCCGCGGTGTCCAGCAGCACCATCGACAGCTCTGCGGCGGGGTTGACGTCCATCTTGGCGATGACAAACCGCGCGACGCTGATCAATTCGGTTTCGGAAACGTCGACGCCCGACTCGTTGGAGACCTCGATGCTCATAGGACGCCCATCAACCAGTCACAGCCTTCATCACCGGCGCCCGCGGGAGCCTGAGGCCCGCCGGGCCGCCCGGTTGGTCGCCAACCCGGGCTCTTCGAATTTCGCGTAGGCGTCCACGATTTCGGAGACCAGCCGGTGGCGCACCACGTCGGCACTGGTCAGTTCCGCGATGTGAATGTCCTCCACGCTGTCGAGGATCTCGATCGCCGAGCGCAGGCCCGACCTGGCGCCACCGGGCAGGTCCACCTGGGTGATGTCGCCCGTGATCACCATCTTCGAGCCGAAGCCGAGCCGGGTGAGGAACATCTTCATCTGCTCGGCGGTGGTGTTCTGCGCCTCGTCGAGGACGATGAACGCCGAATTCAGGGTGCGACCGCGCATGTAGGCCAGCGGCGCCACCTCGATGACCCCGGCCGACATCAACTTCGGGATCAGCTCGGGATCCATCATGTCGTAGAGCGCGTCATACAGCGGCCGCAGGTAAGGGTCGATCTTCTCGCTCAGTGTGCCCGGCAGAAAGCCAAGGCGCTCACCGGCTTCCACCGCCGGCCGGGTGAGGATGATGCGGTTCACCTGTTTGGTTTGCAGCGCGCTGACCGCCTTGGCCATCGCCAGATACGTCTTGCCGGTGCCGGCCGGGCCGACCCCGAAGACGATGGTGTTGGCGTCGATCGCGTCGACGTAGCGCTTCTGGTTGAGCGTCTTGGGCCGGATCGTCTTGCCGCGCCGCGACAGGATGTCCAGGGTGAGCACTTCGGCCGGCGATTCGTTGTCGGTGCCGGTCAGCATGGCGACGCTGTGGCGGACCACCTCCGGCGTCAGCGGCTGTCCGTTGGCGACGATCGCGACCAGCTCGGAGATCGCCCGCTCGGCGAGCGCGACGTCGGCCGGCTCGCCCGAGACGGTCATAGCGTTGCCGCGCACATGCAGATCGGCGTTCAGGCTGCGCTCCAGCGCGCGGAGGTTTTCGTCCGCCGAGCCCAACAAGCCGACGACGACATCGGGCGGAACATCGATGCTGCTGCGTACTTGGGCGTTGGCCTGGAGGCCTCCGGCTGCCTCAACAGCGCTGGTCTCGCGGGGCGTCACGTGGCTCTCGATGCCTGCTTTCTCGGTTTGTCGGTGGTTTGCTCGGCTGCCTAAGTCTACGCCGGGGCCACTCGTTGGTCAGCCTTCAGCCGCCATTCGCCGGCCGGGCGTCGGCCACCGCCCCGGCCCGCCACCCCCGGTCATATCCAGCGGACCCCATGGTGGCGGGCGCGCAAAACTACAGGTTCGACGCGGTATCCCACCGCGGGGTGAGCACGCCGAGCGCGCCGAGCGCCACCGCCGCGGTTGTCGAGGTCCGCAGCACCTGGGGGCCCAGCCGCACCGCCAGCGCGCCCGCCTCGGTCAACGCGGCGATCTCGTCTTGCGCGATGCCGCCCTCGGGACCCACCACAAGGAGCAGCGAAGCCGCACCCGCGATATCGGCGTGGGCGAGCGGGTCGGCGGCCGACTCGTGCAACGCCAGGACCACCCCTGCCGCGCGCAGCTCGTCGCGAACCCGCTCGACCAGCGCCGCGGTGGACAGGACGCCGTCGACGGGCGGGATGTGCGCCCGACGCGACTGCCGGGCCGCCGAACGGGCGACGGCGCGCCAACGGCGCAGGCCCTTGTCCACGCGGGCACCCTGCCAACTGGCCACACACCGGGCCGCCTGCCAGGCCAGGAATGCGTCGGCGCCGGCTTCGGTGGCCAGTTCGATGGCCAGCTCCGAGCGCTCCGACTTCGGCAACGCCTGGACCACGGTGACGGGCGGCTGCCCGGCCGCGACACTCCAGCGCTTCAGCACCCGGGCGCGCAAGCCGTCGCGACCGGCGTGCTCGACCTCGCAGTGCGCCAGCCCGCCGGCGCCGTCGCCGAGGACCAGTTGCTCGCCGGGGCGGATGCGCCGCACGGTGGCGGCGTGAAATCCCTCGTCACCGTCGACCACGGCCAACGAACCGACGTCGGGCAGTGCGTCGACGTAGAAGAGGGTCGCGACCATCGCGTTGCTCCTAACGTCGACGAGTGTGGGGGTTACGCACGAAGACCACCCCGAATTCGTCCATAGACACCACGCTCGGCGAAGGGAGGCGGCTAGCGCCCGGTGAAGGTCTCGCGCAGCCGGCTGAACAGGCCGCCGCCGGCGTGCGTCGAGCGGACCTCGGGCACGTCGCGGCTGCGCCGGGCCTTCAGCTCACGCAACAGTTCGGTGTCGTGGTGGTCCAGCCGGGTGGGCACCACCACCTCGACGTGGACGTGCAGGTCGCCACGGGTGCCCGACCGCAGGTGCGGCATCCCGCGCCCCCGCAGCGTGATGACCGAATTCGGTTGCGTGCCAGGCGGAACGGTGACCTCGCTGATGCCGTCCAGGATGGCGTCGATCGTGACCGTGGCGCCCAGCGCGGCGTCGATCATGGGCACCGACACCGTGCAGTGCAGGTCGTCGCCCTCGCGGACGAAGACGTCGTGGGCCTGCTCGTGCACCTCGACGTACAGGTCGCCGGCCGGCCCTCCCCCGGGTCCGACCTCGCCCTGGGCGGCGAGCCGAACCCGCATCCCGTCGCCGACCCCGGCGGGGATCTTCACGCTGATCTCCCGGCGGGCGCGGACCCGGCCGTCACCCATGCACTGGTGGCAGGGATCGGGGATGACGACGCCGACGCCGCGGCAGGTGGGGCACGGCCGGGAGGTCATCACCTGGCCGAGCAGCGACCGCTGC
>NZ_LZJJ01000395.1:0-1223 GCF_001667625.1 Mycobacterium sp. E1715 | reverse complement strand
CCGCGCGGTTCGCCGACCAAGACCAGATCCCGGTGCCGCCGGGCTGGGGCGGTTACCTGCTCGCTCCGGAGTCGGTCGAATTCTGGCAGGGGCGGGAGAACCGGTTGCATAACCGGATCCGGGTCGCCGGCGCCCGTGTCGAACGCCTCCAGCCCTAGCCCGCGCCCGGGATCGGTGCGACGCCGCAGACTCGACCCCGGGCAGGCACGCGAACGCGACAACGACTACCTTCACCTGTAAGCCCCTAGTCAGGGCAGCCATACCAGTCAGAGCGCAAAGGGGTTCTCGTGGCCGACACCGACGACACCGCAACTCTGAAGTACCCGGGGGGCGAGATCGACCTGGAAATCGTTCACGCCACCGAAGGTGCTGACGGCATTGCGCTCGGTCCCCTGTTGTCCAAGACCGGGCACACCACCTTCGACAACGGCTTCGTCAACACCGCCGCGTGCAAGAGCGCGATCACCTACATCGACGGTGACGCCGGAATTCTGCGGTACCGCGGCTACCCGATCGAGCAGCTAGCCGAGAAGTCGACCTTCATCGAGGTGAGCTACCTGCTGATCTACGGCGAGCTGCCGGACTCCGACCAGCTCGCGGAGTTCACCAAGCGGATCCAGCTGCACACCATGCTGCACGAGGACCTCAAGCGCTTCTTCGACGGCTTCCCCCGCAACGCGCACCCCATGCCGGTGCTGTCCAGCGTGGTGAACGCGCTGAGCGCCTACTACCCCGACGCGCTCGACCCGATGGACAACAACCAGGTCGAGCTGTCGACGATCCGCCTGCTCGCGAAGCTGCCCACCATCGCCGCGTACGCGTACAAGAAGTCCGTCGGGCAGCCGTTCCTCTACCCGGACAACAATCTGACGCTGGTGGAGAACTTCCTGCGGATGACGTTCGGGCTGCCGGCCGAGCCCTACCAGGCCGACCCCGAGGTGGTCCGGGCGCTGGACATGCTGCTCATCCTGCACGCCGACCACGAGCAGAACTGCTCGACGTCGACGGTGCGGCTGGTGGGGTCGTCGCGGGCCAACCTGTTCACCTCGATCTCCGGTGGCATCAACGCGCTGTGGGGCCCGCTGCACGGCGGCGCCAATCAGGCGGTGCTCGAGATGCTCGAGCAGATCCGCGAAAGCGGCGACGACGTCAGCGAGTTCGTCCGCAAGGTGAAGAACCGCGAAGAGGGCGTCAAGCTGATGGGCTTCGGCCACCGGGTCTAC
>NZ_LZJJ01000394.1:0-1841 GCF_001667625.1 Mycobacterium sp. E1715 | reverse complement strand
GCCCTGCCCGCGCCTGATTACCAGGGCGGCGGGCACTATCGCGCTCCCGGCGATGCCGTCGAGGAGATCCTGGCCGGTATCTATGCCCAGGTGCTGGGCGTGGAACGGGTCGGCATCGACGACTCCTTCTTCGACCTGGGCGGGGACTCGCTGTCGGCCATGCGTTTGGTGGCGGCGATCAATACCGGCCTCGACACGCTCCTCGGGGTGCGAACGTTGTTCGAGGCGCCGACGATTCGGCAATTGGCGCCGCATGTCCGTGCGGGTGAGGGCCGGCCGGCCCGAATAGTCGCCGGTGCGCGGCCGGCGGTGATTCCGTTGTCATTCGCGCAGAGCCGGTTGTGGTTCACCGATCAGTTGCAGGGACCATCACCGGTCTACAACCTGTCCGCGGCGATGCAGTTGGACGGACGCCTCGATGTCGACGCGCTCGGGGCGGCGCTGGCCGACGTGGTGGCCCGGCACGAAAGTTTGCGCACGGTGTTCGTCGCGCCGGAGGGGACACCCCAGCAGGTGGTCATCCCAGCGGAGCGGGCCGACTTCGGCTGGCGGGTGGTCGACGCCGAAGGGTGGCCGGCGAACCGCCTCCAGGGTGCCATCGAGGCGACGGCACGGCACACCTTTGATCTGGCCACCGAAATCCCGCTGCGCGCAGCCCTTTTCCGGGTCACCGCCGACCGTCACGTGTTGGTCGCCGTCGCCCACCACGTCGCCGCCGATGGGTGGTCACTGGTACCGTTGGCGCGCGACCTCGGAGTCGCCTATGCCGCCCGGCGCGCGGGCAAGGCGCCCGATTGGGCGCCACTTGCGGTGCAGTATGTCGATTACGCGCTGTGGCAGCAGTCCCTGCTGGGCGAACTGGATGAACCCGACAGCCCCATCGCCGCGCAGCTTCGGTACTGGCAGCACGCTCTGGCCGACCTGCCCGAGCATCTCGCCCTACCCACCGACCGGCCCTACCCCCCGGTGGCCGACTACCGGGGTTCCACCGTCGCCGTGGAATGGCCGGCGGAGTTGCAGCGACGGGTGCGCGAGGTGGCTCGCGAACACAACGCGACGAGCTTTATGGTGCTCCAGGCCGCGCTGGCGGTGCTCCTCGCCAAGGTCAGCGCGACTTCGGATGTGGCGGTGGGCTTTCCGGTCGCGGGTCGGCAAGACCCCGTGCTGGACGAGCTGGTCGGCTTCTTCGTCAACACCTTGGTGCTCAGGGTCGATCTGGCCCGGAACCCCACGCTCGCAGAGGTGTTGGCCCAGGTGCGGCAGCGCAGCCTCGCCGCCTACGAGCATCAAGACGTGCCCTTCGAGATGCTGGTGGAACGGCTGAACCCCACGCGCAGCCTCACCCATCACCCCCTGGTGCAGGTCATGTTGACCTGGCAGAACGACGGCCCCGCCGAGCTCACCCTGGGCGAGGCGCACGCCGCTGCGCTGCCATTGGACACGCACACGGCCCGAATGGATCTCGTGTTCTCGTTGGCCGAACGCTGGACCGAAGACGCGCAGCCCGCCGGCATCGGCGGTGCGGTGGAGTTCCGCACCGACGTGTTCGACACCGAGACCATCGAGACCCTGGTCGACCGCCTGCAGGGGGTGCTGGTCGCATTGACGACCGACGCGACCCTTCGGCTCTCGGCGATCGACCTGCTGGACGCCGACGAGCACCGCAGGCTCGATGACTTCGGCAACCGGGCGGTGTTGGCCGAGCCGTGGGTGCCGGTGTCGATTCCGGCGTTGTTCGCCGCGCAGGTGGTGCGTGCGCCGGGTGCGGTGGCGGTGTCGTGCGAGGGCCGGTCGTTGACGTATCGGGAGTTGGACGAGGCGTCGAATCGGTTGGCGCATCT
>NZ_LZJJ01000393.1:0-953 GCF_001667625.1 Mycobacterium sp. E1715 | reverse complement strand
TCCTACGACCTCGGGAAGTAGTGCCCGGTGCTGCTGTCGGTGCACGTCATGCCCGACGGCTCGCTGTCGCAGGTGATCGTGCCCGCGGACTGGGTCTGGCCGTAGTCGAGGGTCGGCTCGCCGGCGAAGCGCAGGGTGTCGCCGGCTTGCAGCGTCGGCAGCCCGGCTCCGCGGGTGGTGTCCGTGTGGCAGGCCATCGCCGGCGAGCTGCCCTGCACGATGTCGACTTGGTCGCCGAAGGCCCCCATGCAGGACTGCGGGCGGGGCGGCATCACGTAGGTGGGGTCGATGACGCCGCAGGACGCGCGGGGCGCATCTCCACCGAAAGCCGCCATCACGCAGGTGACGTCGCCCGAGGGCGACTGGAAGTGGTAGAGCGGGTCCGCGTGCGCCGGGCCCACCGCGGTCGCGGCCGCCAGGAGCGGAACCGCGGCGACCATTGATGCCTTCATGATGACGTTGTAATCCTTTTGGGCGGCCAGGTGAAGGCCCCCGCGCAAACTCATTTCGGGATTATCGGTCCGGTCCACCGGCGCACAGGCTTACGCTCAGCAAATGATGAGGACCCTCGCTGTCGCCGCCGCGACGGTCGCGGCCGCCACCGTGATGCCGGCGACCGCGCACGCGGACACCCAGAACTTTCAATCGCCGTCCGGCAACATCTACTGCGTCCTGGGCGGCTTCGGTGTGGCGTGCGACATCAGCGACTTCGACTACCAGCCACCGCCGCCACCGGAGTGCGGCAAGCATCTCGCCTGGGGCAACCGCTTCGTGTTGAACCTGGGCGAGCCGGCCGCCATCCACTGCCACGGCGACACCCTGCGCTTCGCCGGCGAGCCGACCCTCGACTACGGCCAGACCCAGTCCGCGGGCACGATCACCTGCGACAGCGAGCCGTCGGGCATGACGTGCACCGACAGCAGCACCGGGCACTACTTCCGGGTGTCGCGGGA
>NZ_LZJJ01000392.1:0-9264 GCF_001667625.1 Mycobacterium sp. E1715 | reverse complement strand
TCACCGGGCAGGCCATGAGGTCGGCCAGCTCCCGGACCGTCGCACCCGTGCGCGACGTGTGGACCCCGTGCCCCACCGGTATCGACTCGTCAACCAGACCGCGGGTGAGCGCGAGGTGGCCGAAGCGGCCAAGCTGATCCGGGCGGCCCAGAGCCCGATCTTGTTGGTGGGGCACGGGGTCCACACGTCGCGCACGGGTGCGACGGTCCGGGAGCTGGCCGACCTCATGGCCTGCCCGGTGATCCAGACCTCCGGTGGCACGTCGTTCATCGACGGGCTCGAGGACCGCACGTTCGCGTACGGATTCTCGCCGGCGGCCGTCGAGGCGGTGGTGAATTCCGATCTGTGCGTCGCGCTCGGCACGGAGCTCGGTGAGCCGAGTCATTACGGCAGGACCCGCCACTGGGCGCCCAACGACGCAAACCGCAAATGGGTTCTGGTCGAACAGGACCCGGTGGCCATCGGGGTCAACCGTCCGATCGACGTCCCCCTGGTCGGCGACCTTCGCGGCGTGGTGCCTCAGCTGGTGGAGGCACTTCGCGGCACGCCGAGAAGGGCGTCCGCCGACCTCGACCGCTGGATCGCCGAGGACGCGGCGGAGTTGGCGCAGCTCGCGGAGAACGCGCCGACGGGACGGACGCCGGTGCACCCGGCACGCTTCGTCGTCGAGGCCACCCGGGCGTTCCCGAAGGACGGCATCATGGTCCGCGACGGCGGGGCGACAGTCATTTTCGGCTGGACCTACTCGCAGGCCAAACCGCGAGACGTCATCTGGAACCAGAACTTCGGCCATCTCGGCACCGGTTTGCCGTACGCGGTCGGGGCCTCGGTCGCCGAGGGCGGCAAGCGCCCGGTGATGCTGGTGACCAGCGATTCGGCGTTCCTTTTCCACATCGCCGAATTGGAAACGGCCGCGCGACAACGGCTCCCACTCGTGTGCGTGGTCGGTGTCGACCACCAGTGGGGCCTCGAAGTCGGCGTCTACAAGCGCACCTTCGCCCAGCCGTCGCCGCAGCCCGGGGTGCACTGGAGCAAGGACGTCCGTCTCGACAAGGTCGCCGAGGGCTTCGGTTGCCACGGCGAGTACGTCGAGAAGGAAGAGGAGATCGGGCCGGCGATCGAGCGAGCGTACGCGAGCGGCAAGACCGCAGTCGTCCACGTCTGCATCGACCCGAAGGCGAACTCCGAGGAGATGCCCAAGTACGACGAGTTCCGTACCTGGTACGCCGAAGGCACCCAATAGTTCAAGGATCCCGAAGGAGGAGCCATGCGCGATTACCTGAAGTTCTACATCGACGGCCATTGGGTCGACCCGGTCCAGCCCAACACCTTTGACGTCGAGAACCCGGCGACCGAAGACGTGTGCGGAAGGATCTCGCTCGGGTCGTCCGCGGATGTGGACGCGGCGGTGAGCGCGGCCCGGCGAGCCTTCGCCGACTGGTCGCAGAGCAGCCGCGAGCAGCGGCTGGAGCTGCTGGAGGGCATCCTCGCCGAATACCAGCGGCGCGCGGGCGAGCTCGCCGACGCGGTCACCGAGGAAATCGGCGCGCCGCCGTCGTTGGCCGCGGGCCCACAAGTGCAACTCGGGATCGGTCACTTGGTCACGGCGATCGACGTGTTGAAGAACTTCCCCTTCGAAGAACAGCACGGGGCGGCGCTGATCGCCAGGGAGCCGATCGGCGTCTGCGGCCTGATCACGCCCTGGAACTGGCCGCTCAATCAGATCGCCGTCAAGGTATATCCGGCGTTGGCGACAGGTTGCACCATGATCCTGAAACCCTCTGAGGTGGCGCCGTTTTCGGCCTACATCTTCGCCGAGATCCTCGATGCCGCAGGCGTGCCGGCCGGGGTGTTCAACCTGGTGAACGGTGACGGTCCCGGCGTGGGCATGGCGATTGCGGGCCATCCGGGCATCGACATGGTGTCGTTCACCGGGTCGACCCGCGCGGGGATCGAGGTGGCGAAGACCGCCGCCCCGACGGTCAAGCGGGTGACCCAGGAGTTGGGCGGCAAGAGCCCGAACATCGTCCTCGACGACGCGGGCTTCGCCGACAGCGTGCGGGCCGGCGTCGCCAACATGATGCCGAACTCCGGACAGAGTTGTAATGCGCCCTCGCGCATGCTCGTTCCGAACTCACGCATGGACGAGGCCATCGGCATCGCGCGCGAGACCGCCGGGCGGGTGAAGGTGGGCGACCCCGGTGACAAGACCGCGATCGGGCCCGTGGCATCCAAGGCGCAGTTCGACAAAGTGCAACGCCTCATCCAGAGCGGCATCGACGGGGGCGCGACCGTCGTCGCCGGCGGGCCGGGCCGGCCCGACGGGCTGACCACCGGCTACTACGTCCGGCCGACCGTCTTCGCGAACGTCACCAACGACATGGCGATCGCACGGGAGGAGATCTTCGGGCCGGTGCTGTGCGTGCTCGGCTACGAAGACCTGGACCAGGCCGTCGATATCGCCAACGACACCGATTACGGTCTCGCGGGCTATGTTTCGGCGGCCGATCTCGACAAGGCCCGCGCGGTGGCGCGCCGAATCCGGGCCGGTTGGGTGACCATCAACCACGCGTTCGACATGAGTGCGCCATTCGGCGGCTACAAGCACAGCGGGAACGGGCGGGAGTGGAGCGAGTTCGGGTTTCACGAGTACCTGGAGATCAAGAGCATCTTGGGCTACGCGCCAGAGAAGGGCCGCCAGTAGCGCGCCGATCAGCCTGTCTCAAAGCGGCGACGGATACCGGCCAGCATCGCGATATGCGCCTGCACGGCTTCGCGAGCGGTCATCGCGGCCAGCGGCCGGGGCGCGGCGATCCGTATCCGCTCGGTGACGCGCGTGCCCGACGCGGTGGGCTCGAAACTCACCCGGCCGCGCAGCCGCACCCCCGGCGACTGGTCCGCCTCTGTCAGCACGTCGCCCTCCTCCGGCACCTGCAAACGTGCCCGGTAGGTGATGGTCATCGTGAACGGCCCCAACGGAATCCGGTCCCGCACCCGGTAGCTGAGCGCGACCCCGGCCGGGGTTTCGCTGCGCGACAATATCTCCACGGACACGATCAGCGGGTGCACCAGCTTGATGTTGTTCAAATCCACATAGAAGTCGCGAACCTCGCCCGGGGGCGCGGGCACTTCCTCCGTCAGCGTGTGCTCGGAGTGGGCAACCCACCAGCTCATGCGGAGAACTCCAAGAGGAGCTGACCCGTGCGCCACCAGATCAGCACCGCGAATGCCACCAGCACGACGAGGGTGACCGCGGCCTGAATCGTGTTGCGCCGCTCCCGTGGCGGGTAGACGTAGGCCGCGGCGACCAGCGCACCGGTGACCAGCCCGCCCACGTGCGCCTGCCAGCTGATGCGTTGCGCGCTGAACAACGGCACCAGGAACGTGAAGACGAGGTTGATCGCGATCACCGCCACCACCCAGCGGACGTCGAAGGCCAACCGCTTACCCACCACGAAGGTGGCGCCGAACAGGCCGAAGATCGCACCCGAGGCGCCGGCCGTCGCCGTGTCGAGCGGTGACACCAAATAGACCAGCACCGAGCCGCCCAGCCCGCTCAGCGCGTACAGCGCGCCGAAACGCAATCGGCCCAGCCACATTTCGAGCGGCGGGCCCACCACATACAGCGCCCACATGTTGAACAGCAGGTGCGTGGCGCCGTAGTGCAGGAACGCCGATGTGACCAGGCGGTAGAACTGGCCGTCGGCGACGGCCGGCGGCCACAGCGCGAGCTGCTTCTCCAAGTTCCCCGACGCCATCTGCAGCACGAAGGCCGCCACGTTGATCCCGATCAGGGCATAGGTGAGCACCGGGGCCGAGCGCTGCCGTCCGCCGAATCGGGTGCGGGGCTGCCGGACCGTCCGCGCCCCGGCCCGGACGCACTCCACGCACTGCTGACCGACGGCGGCGCTGCGCATGCAGTCGCCGCAGATGTAGCGCTCGCAGCGGTTGCAACGGACGTACGTCGGGCGTCCCGGATGCCGATAGCAACTCGGCGCCGCGGGCGGCGAATCCGGTGGGCTGGGTGCGCTCATCGCCCTATTCTCGCCCGCGCCGGCGGGCCGGGCGCAGCGCTTTAGCAAAGCTGTTTTCCGCCCACCCCATTGCGCCTAATGTTTTCTGCGTGGAGTCGACATGAGCACCGGAGTGGTCGAACGCTACCTGGAGTGCCTGGCCGCACACGACTGGGACGGGCTCGCCGCAACGATCGCCGACGAGGGGCTGATCCGCGAGGGGCCGTTCTGCGATGTCGTCGAGGGCAAGCAGCACTACGTCGCCTACCTGCGCAAGGTGCTGACCAACCTGGACGGCCATCGGCTTCAGGTGCAGCGGGTCTCGCATGTCGACAGTCGCCTGTCGTACGTGGAGTTGACGGAGTCGTTCGTCATCGACGGCGCCGCCAAGCGGTGGCCCGAATGCCTCCTCTTCGAGCGCGGCGATGACGGGCTGATCTCTCATGTCAGCGTGTTCTTCAAGCAGCCCGGCGCGCAGTGAATCGCCCGTGCGGCGAGCAAACTATTCCCTCACTCGCGAATTTGACCTACCGTGTGATGGGTGGAATCAAACGGAACCCCGGAATTGGTGCCCGTCGAAACATTGCACTCAGGTGATCCGATCATGGATTGCGGCCAGCGGTACATAGTCCTCGAATCGAAGGCCGTCGGCGACAGCTGCGTGGTCCTCGAGCTTGAATCCAGGGTGGACCACCAGCTGCAGGTCATCGAGAAGTCCTTCCCGGCCGGATACCACGTCAACAGGGCGAACCACCGAATCTTATAGCCCGAATTTACCCAGCCGAATATTGCGCGAGTAGCCGTTGGACGGCTACCGCGCATTCGTGTTATTCGGGCGAGAAACGCAAATAGCGGTCGGCCGCATTTAGCGGCCGCGCGCCGGACGCGGGTCGCTGGGATTGTCCGGATCGGGATCGCCGAACCACCGCGCCGGCGCGCGCTCGCCGTAGGCGTCGTGCCATTCCCACCACTCGTAGGGCGCCGTCTGCGGATACCCGGCCGGCGAGTCCTCCCAGTTCTCCTGGCGCCCGAGCGCGGTCATGTCGAGGTAGCTCCAGGTGTTGCCCAGCGCCTCATCACCGCGGTTGTTGATGAAGTAGGTACGGAACACGCGGCCCCCGTCGTGAATGAACGCGTTCGTGCCGTGCCATTCGTCCACGCCGAAGTCGGCGTCGAAGCCGTCGGTGATCGTGTACCACGGCATCTGCCACCCCATCCGGGCCTTCAGCCGCGCGATGTCGACTTGTGGCGCCCGGGAAGCGAACACCAGGGTGGTGTCGCGGGCGTTCAGGTGGGCGAGGTGCCCCACGTGGTCGGCGATCATCGAGCAGCCGCGGCACGCGTGGCCGGGCCAGCCGTCCACGCCCGGCTCGAAGAACGCGCGGTACACGATCAGCTGGCGCCGTCCAGCGAACAAGCCCAGCAGGTCGACCCGGCCCTCGGGTCCGTCGAACGCGTACTCCCGCTCGACGGCCAGCCACGGCATCCGCCGGCGCGCCGCCGCCAGGGCGTCGCGGGCCCGCATCACTTCCTTCTCTTTCGCCAGCAGCTCTTCGCGCGCCGCGGCCCAATCCCGGGCCGACACGATAGCGGGTGTATGCATGTCGTTGTCCTCCTTGAAGTTTCGTGCCCTCATGCCACCGCCGACAGGCCTGCAGAAGAGAGCAGGTACGCATCCTGCGTCCCGGAGTCCTCGGTCGCGATGGCCAGGACCGAGCGGCCCACCTGCTCGGCGGTCAGCGCCGGCCCGGCGGCCCGCACGAACGACTCGACGTCGACCCCTTGCCGATCGGCGTACGCCGCGACTGCCTTGGCGCCGAGGTCGGTCGCCGGCGTCAACCGCGGCAGCACGGACACGAAGCGGATGCCCAGGCCGGCCAACTGCGACTCGATGGCGGCGTAGCCGGCGATGAACCTGACCGCCGCCTTCGCCCCCGCGTAGCCTCCGCTCAGTGGTGACCCGGCGAGGGCGGCGCCGCTGGACATGACGATCACCGAGCTGCCGGGTGCGAGCGGGTGCCGCAGCGCGTATCGGGTCCAGTGAAACGCCTGCGCGACATCGACATTCCAGTTCTGGCTGAAGCTGTGCCAGCTCTGCTCCTGCAGCGGGCTCATGTGAGGCGCGGCCCCGGCGCAGAGAACCAGTGTGCGCGGCCGGTATTCGTCGATGAGCCGCTGCGCCGTCGCGGGATCGGCGGCGTCGGCGGCCACCGGGATGAGGGCGTCGCCGAGCTCGCGGCGCGCGTCCTCGAGACCGGAAACGCCGCGCGCGACGCCGATCACCTCGGCGCCGGCCGCCGCCAGGGCGCCCGCGATGGCGCGGCCGAATCCGCGGCTCGCCCCGGTCACGATCGCCGTGGTGCCGGCCAGGCCACCCGATGGGAATGTCAGGGGCTCGTTCATGTTCGTCCTCGCTCTCAACGGAAGGTGCATTCACCAATTGAGATGCGGCGCGCCGCCCGAATTCATCGCCGGTGCGCCGATGAATTCGAGCCGGCCGGTGTCTCTGTACTGGAGTAGCGTTCGAACCCAGCCGAGACAGGAGGGGCCGTGCCGGCCCAGGAGGACTTCATCGCGCAGGCGGCGCCCTTTCGCGCCGAGCTGATCGCGCACTGTTACCGCATGCTCGGGTCCGTGCATGACGCCGAGGACCTCGTCCAGGAGACCTATTTCAACGGCTGGCGTGGCTACCAGGCATTCGAGGAACGCGCGGCGCTGCGAACCTGGCTTTACCGGATCGCGACGACCGCGTGCCTGCGGGCGCTGCAGAACCGCGCGCGCCGGGTGCTGCCGGCCGGGCTCGGCGACGGATCGATCGACCCCGACGCCGGACTCGACTCGACCGGCGTGCACGAGTGGCTGGAACCCATCCCCGATTCGCTGATGTTCCCCACCCCCGAGGACAACGTGGCCGCGCGACAGAGCCTGCGACTGGCCGTGATGACCGCGCTGCAAGAGCTGCCCGCCCGCCAACGCGCGGTGCTCATCCTGCGCGACGTGGTGCAGTTCAGCGCCGCGGAGGTTGCCGAGCTCCTCGAAACGACACCCGCCGCGGTCAACAGCTCGCTGCAGCGGGCGCGGGCCCACCTCGCCGAGCTCTCCCCCACCGAGGAGAACCTCTCGGAGCCCGACGACGCGGAGCGCCGAGCGCTGCTCGACCGCTACTGCGCGGCATTCGAGAACGCGGACATGGCCGCCCTCACCGCGCTGCTGCAAGCGGACGTGAAGCTCGAAATGCCACCTCTCCCTGTCTGGTTCACCGGCCGTGACCCGGTGTTGAGATTCCTCGCCGCGCGCGCGTTCGCCAAGCCCGGCGAGATCGCGATGATCCCGACGGCCGCCAACACGCAACCCGCCGTCGCCGAGTACCGCCGCGGCGCCGACGGGACGTTGCGTGCCCACTCCATTCACGTCCTCACAACCGGCGCCAGCGGGGTCGCCACCATCACCGTCTTCCTGGACCCCGGCCTGTTCAGCAGGTTTGGTTTTCCGCCCAGCCGGTAACCTGTCCGCAGGGACGCGACTGCACCGCCGGTCAGGAGAAAGAAGGCCCAAACCCCCGGAGTCCTCGGTGTGGTCGCAGGGTCCACCATGGCAAATGTGGACAGGTCCCCTGCGCCCCAGGATCATTAGGCGCGGTAGACGCAATCGAAGGGTGACCGAGTGAGGATTCCGGGCGTTGCCAGCGTCGTCGCCGGCATGACCGACGGGGCGGCGCAGGTGGTGCGAGCCGGCGTGTCCACCGCGGCGGGCGCCGCGGGTGCGCTGCAGACGTTGGCCAGCCCGGTCGCCGAACTGGCCGTCCCGGTGGTGCAGTCGATGGCCCAAACGACCGGCCGGGCAATCGGATTGACCGGTCCCACCAACGGTTCCGGTCCCGCCGTCACGCCGCCGATTCGCTGGCAGAGCGGGCGGCGGGTGCATCTGGACCTGGATCCGTTGCTGCCGTTCCCGGGCTGGCATGAGCACGCGCCGGCGGTGGAGGAACCCGTCCGCCGGATTCCGGGAGTGGCCTCCGCCCACGTCGAGGGCGCCCTCGGTCGGTTGGTGATCGAATTCGACAACGAGGCCGACGGCGACGCCGTCCTGGACCGGGTCCGGGACACGGTCTGCGGCGTAGCGGCGGACCTGAGGCTGGTCACGTCCAAGGACGCGCCGCGCACCGCGCCGTTCGCCGATCCGGGAAACCCGTTGGCGATCCTGGTCCCGTTCAGCGCCGCGGCGATGGACGTGGCGGCCGTCGGCGCCGCGGTGACCGGCTGGTTGGGCCGGCTCCCGGTCGCGCCGCGCAGTGCCCGCGCCGCCGCCGCGCTGCTGAACCACCAACCGCGCGTCGTCGCCGTGCTCGAGTCGCGGCTGGGTCGCGTCGGCACCGACATCGCGCTCAGCGCCTCCACCGCGCTGGCCAACGGGCTGACGCAGGCGGTCGGCACACCGTTGCTGGATCTGGCGCAACGCAGCCTGCAGGTATCCGAGGCGGCGGCGCATCGCCAGCGCTGGCGGGAACGCGAACCGGAGCTGGCCTCGCCCAGTCGCCCGCAGGCGCCGGTGGTCCCCGTCATATCGTCGGCCGGGCCGAAATCGCAAGCGCCCCGGCATAATTCGGCGGCGGCCGCCGCGGGGGAAGCGTCCCACGTGGTGGTGGGCGGTGCCATCGACGCCGCCATCGACACCGCGAAGGGATCGATGGCCGGGCCGGTGGAGGAGTACGCCGACCAAGCCGCCAACGCCTCGCTGGTGGCCGCCGCAGGTGCGCTGTTGGCCGGCGGCGGCACCGAGGATGCGGCCGGCGCCCTGCTGGCCGGCGTGCCCAGGGCGGCGCACACGGGCCGGCAGGCCTTCGCGGCCGTGTTGGGCCGCGGACTGGCCAACGCCGGCCAACTGTTCCTCGACCCGGGCGCCCTGCGGCGGCTGGACCGGGTCAAGGTGGTCGTCGTCGACGGCGCCGCGCTGCGGGGCGACAACCGCGCCGTGCTGCAGGCGCGGGGCGACGTACCCGGATGGGACGAGGACCGGGTCTACGAGGTCGCCGACGCGCTGCTGCACGGTGAGGAGGCCCCCGAACCGGATCCCGACGAGTTGCCTGCCACGGGCGCGCGCCTGCGGTGGGTCCGGGCGCAGGGCTCGTCGGCGACGCCCGCGCAGGGTCTCGAGCACGCCGATCTGGTGGTCGACGGCGAACGCGTCGGCAGCGTCGACGTCGGCTGGGAGGTCGACCCGTTCGCCATCCCGCTGCTGCAGATCGCGCACC
>NZ_LZJJ01000391.1:0-1359 GCF_001667625.1 Mycobacterium sp. E1715 | reverse complement strand
CCCACGACACGACGCGCCGGAACAGGTATCGGGCGACCTCGTCCGGCGACAGCCGGCGATGGCCGTGGAACGTGCAGGTGACACCGAACTCGGTCTCGATGCCCATAATTCGTCGCTGCACGTAATCGAGCGTACTGGTTGTCTGACCGGGACGGTGCGGAAGCCGCGCCTACGGATCCGGACGAGTTTCGCGAAGCCCGCCAGGGCACCGCCTGGGGACCGCAACGGGACGTCGACAACTCGGACACCCGCGGGCGCGGTGTTCAGCCCGTAGCGAACACCGCACGCGGCGGGCCCGAGTCAGCCGGCGGCGTCGCCGTTGGATTCCGGCGCTTCGCCGTTGGTTTCCGACTGCCTCGAATCGCCCTCTTGCAGCAGACCTTCCAACGTGGCCCGGTTGATGCGCCGGAACGCCCGGCGTGGCCGGTTGACGTCCAGGATGGCGACCTCCAGGCTGCCCACGTCCGGGGAGGGCTGGTCCCCGCCTGAACCGTCGGTGCTGCCGGCCCGCAGCGCCTTCACGGCGATTTTGGTCGCCTCGCGCAAGTCGGCGTTCTCCGCGTAGGACTCCTTGAGCGCGGTCGTGATCGGCTCGGTGGTGCCGCCCATCACCACGAAGTGCGGCTCGTCGGCGATCGACCCGTCGTAGGTGATGCGATACAGCTCAGGCGGTTTCGTCTCGCCGTAGTGCGCCACCTCGGCGACGCACAATTCCACCTCGTACGGCTTAGCCTGCTCGGTGAAAATGGTGCCCAGGGTCTGCGCGTAGACGTTGGCCAGCTGGCGTCCCGTGACGTCGCGGCGGTCGTAGGCGTAGCCCCGGGTGTCGGCGAACTGGATTCCGCCGCGGCGCAGGTTGTCGAATTCGTTGAACTTGCCGGCGGCCGCGAAGCCGACGCGATCGTAGAGCTCACTGATCTTCTGCAGGGACCGCGACGGGTTCTCCGCCACGAACAGCACACCACCGGCGTAGACCAGCGCCACCACGCTCTTGCCGCGCGCGATGCCTTTGCGCGCGAGCTCGCTGCGCTCGCGCATCGCCTGCTCGGGCGATATGAAATACGGGAAGCTCACTTCTCACCACCGTCGGGGCCGAAAGTGTCTGCGCGTGAGCGGCTTTCGATCACCTCGCGGGCGAGCTCGGCGATCCGGCTCTCGGGCACCTCGGCCGCCCCCTCGGCGCCGATGGTGACCGCCGTCGGGTAGATGCCCCGAACCAAGTCAGGCCCGCCGGTGGCGGAGTCGTCATCGGCGGCGTCGTAGAGCGCCTCGACGGCCACCCGCACCGCCGAATCGGCATCGACGACCCGCGAATACAACTTCTTTATGGAGGACTTGGCGAAGATCGAGCCCGACCCC
>NZ_LZJJ01000390.1:0-14208 GCF_001667625.1 Mycobacterium sp. E1715 | reverse complement strand
CCGCGAAGCCGCCAGCAGTCCGACGACGAATTCAGCGTTGCTTGCGGAGCGCAGCGCGACACGGTCACCCGCGCGGAGCCCGGCCTGTCGGAGCTGCCCGGCCAGGTCGTCCACCAGCTGGACTAGATCGCGGTAGCCGAGCGGTATCCGCTCGGCGGTGACGACGAGAGCGGGCGCCTCCGGGGACCGGCGGGCCACCTCCTCGACCAGATCCACGATGCGTGCATCCGGGATCTCCGTCGACCCCGCGGCTTCGCTGCTGACGATCGCCTCAGACCTCATCGCTTCGCTCCTTTACGCTTCGCCGTCACAAGCAACTGCTCGAACCATGCCGGGTGAGCCTCCCACCCGTCCAATACCGAATCACTCACGGCCGATAACCAACGGCTATCGACGCCCCGAAACCGCGGCTGACTAGCGCCGATAGATGACATGTATCGGCGCATAGCGGCCCCGTCTTGGACACCCGCCGGGCCCCGGCGTCAAAGTAAGGGCGCAGGCTTTGCTTCACCTCCGACCAGACGTGAGGAGTCACCACCATGACCGCAGTTTCGGCATCCCCCGGCCAGGCGCAGGGGTCCGCGCGGCTGATCGACGGATTCCACCTGGTGGTGGAGGCGCTCAAGGCCAACGACGTGCACACCGTCTACGGGATCGTCGGCATCCCGGTCACCGACCTCGCCCGCGTCACACAGGCGTCCGGCATCCGCTACATCGGCTTCCGGCAGGAGGGTTCGGCCGGCAATGCGGCGGCCGCGGCCGGATTCCTCACCGGCCGGCCGGGTGTGTGCCTCACGACGTCCGGTCCCGGTTTCCTCAACGGGTTGCCGGCGCTCGCCAACGCCACCACGAACTGCTTCCCGATGATCCAGATCTCGGGATCGAGCGATCGGGCGCTGGTCGATCTGCAGCGCGGTGACTACCAGGACATCGACCAGCTCAACGCCGCACGGCCATTCGTGAAGGCGGCCTACCGGATCAACCGGATCGAGGACATCGGGCGCGGCGTCGCGCGCGCCATGCGCTCCGCGATCTCCGGCCGTCCCGGCGGCGTGTACCTCGACATCCCCGGCGACGTGCTGGGGCAAGCCATGGACGCCGCGGCCGGCGCGGACACCGTCTGGCGGATCGTCGACCCGGCGCCCCGGCAGCTGCCGGCACCCGAGGCGGTCGAGCGCGCGCTGCAGGTGCTGGCGCGAGCGGAGCGACCGTTGATCGTGCTCGGCAAGGGGGCGGCATACGCCCAGGCGGACAACGTGATCCGCGAGTTCGTGGAGGCCAGCGGCATTCCATTTCTGCCGATGTCGATGGCCAAGGGCCTGCTGCCGGATTCACACCCGCAGTCGGCGGCGGCCGCGCGCTCGCTCGCGATCGCACGCGCCGACGCGGTGCTGTTGGTCGGCGCACGTCTGAATTGGCTTCTTGGGCATGGGGATTCGCCGCAGTGGTCGGCGCACGCCAAGTTCATTCAGGTCGACATAGCGCCGGCGGAGTTCGACAGCAATCAGCCGATCGCGGCGCCCCTGGCCGGTGACATCGGCTCGGTGATGACGGCGTTGCGTGACGGCTTGGCCGCCCGTCCCGTCACCGCGCCCGCGGAATGGACCGGGGAGCTCGCCGAGCGCACCGCCCGCAATGATGCCAAGATGCGCGAGCGGCTGGCCGAAGATCCGCACCCGATGCGCTTCTACAACGCGCTTGGCGCGATTCGCGCTGTGCTGCAGGACAACCCGGAGGCGTACGTGGTCAACGAGGGGGCCAACGCGCTGGACCTGGCCCGCAACGTCATCGGTATGGAGCTACCGCGCCACCGGCTGGACACGGGCACCTGGGGCGTCATGGGCATCGGCATGGGCTACGCCATCGCCGCCGCCGTCGAGACCGGGCAGCCCGTGGTCGCGATCGAGGGGGACAGCGCGTTCGGGTTCAGCGGCATGGAAGTCGAGACCATTTGCCGCTACCGCCTGCCGGTGACCGTGGTCATTCTCAACAATGGTGGCGTCTACCGCGGCGACGAGGCACCCAACGGCTCCGACCCGGCACCGACCGTGCTCAACGCGCGGGCACGTCACGAGCTGATCGCGGAGGCCTTCGGCGGCAAGGGATATCACGTCACCACCCCGTCGGAGTTACGCTCTGCCCTGTCCGAGGCGATTGGCTCTCGCGGACCGGCGGTCATCGACTGCGAACTCGACCCGGCGGCGGGAGTGGAAAGTGGGCATCTGGCGAGCCTGAACCCGACCAGCAAGGCGGTCAACGCCGGTGGGTGATACGCGACAGTTGCACGTCGAAGAACTCGTTCAGCGACAGCTGCGCGGCGGAGGCGGCGAGCGCCCGGGCGATCGGCGACCCGGGGCCTGCGGAATTGGTCGCCAGGGCGATGTCCGCCGTGAGCACCGGGTCGACCATCTGCACCGCGCGGACCTCCGGGCCCAGCGGCGACGTCCACAACCAGGTGTGCGGCACGATGCACGCCCAGTTGCCCGCGGCGACCTGTGCGAATAGCGAAGCGACGGAGTCGGTTTCGACCTGGGGCGACACCTCTATGGCGTGGTCCGCGAATGCCTTGTCGATGATCTGCCGGTCCCGCATGTCCGCGGTGAGCAATGCCAGCGGCAGCTGGGCGGCCTCCGGCCAGGTCATCGTCGATGCGGCGGACCCCAACATGTCCGCGGGTGACAACAGCACATAGTGCTCCCGGTACAGCGGCACCAGATTCACCTCATGGGCCTCGTCGGGCTCTGCGTGCACGATCGCGGCGTCCAGTTCGAATTCCCGCAGCCGACGGTACAGTTCGGTGCCCGCCAGCCGGGAAAGGATGTGCACCTTCGCCAACGGGTGCTCGGAGCAGAACGCCGAGAGCACCAGCGACGCCGTCGTCGACGCCGTGGGCACCGTCCCCAACCGGAGCATGCCGGTGATGCCGGACCGCACCGCATGCACCTCGGCCTTGAACGCGTCTTGTTCGGCCAGAATCCGCCTGGCCCACACCACCAACCGCTCCCCTTCGGGCGTGAGGCCCTCGAAGCTGTGGCCGCGATTGATCAGGGTGACGTTCAGTTCCCGTTCCAGCTTGGCGATCGCGGCAGAGAGCGCCGGTTGGGAGACGAAGCATTTCTCGGCAGCGCGGGCGAAGTGGCGCTCCTGCGCGACCGCGACGAAATACTCCAGCTGACGGAAGAGCACCCGCACCTCCTCGGCCCGAAGGAGTTTTGCTGAGGCTAACGCGTCACCGGCGCCCCGGCCAATCAGCGGGCCGGCGAGGAAGCTCGGTGGAAAGCGGCGGCGCGGGCGGGCCGAACTCGGCCGCACCCCGAAAGCGACTGCGCTGGTGGGAAACCGCCCCGACGGCGGCAACCGCCGCGCAAGCGGGTCGTTTATCTCCAGCCCAAAATGGTAATCCCCGTCAGACCGGGCCAGGGTCCGCCATGAACCGAGCACCCAGTCAACATGGCGGAATCTACGCGATGATCGGATCGCTACCGCTGAGCGGCGAACCCGCCAGAGTTTGCTGAAAGCGGCAGCGCCGGGGCAGCCAGTAGAATAATCTGGTGTTTATCGCACCATACCGAAGGGTGGACGCCATGCGCCGCGGTGTTCGTTATCTGTTTGTTATGGTCGCGATCACGACGCTGAGCCTCGTCGGAGCGACCGGCCGCAGCCACGCCGCCATTCCCGCTCCCCAACCCATGCCCGGCATCGCCGCGGTTTTGCCGGCCGACGGCGCGGTGGTGGGGGTCGCGCACCCGGTGGTGGTGACTTTCCGGGCACCCGTCGGTGACCGCGCCGCCGTCGAGCGGTCCATCCACGTGACGTCGCCGAGCAACACACCGGGGCACTTCGAATGGGTCAAGGACGATGTCGTGCAGTGGGTGCCGAACCAGTACTGGCCTCCTCACACCCACGTCTCGGTGGGTATCCAGGCCCTCACGACGGGATTCGACACCGGTGACGCGCTTCTCGGCGTTGCGAGCATCTCCGGGCACACCTTCACCGTCAGCCGAAACGGCGAGGTGCTGCGCACCATGCCCGCCTCGATGGGCAAGCCCAGCCGGCCCACGCCGGTCGGCAACTTCACCGCCCTGGAAAAGGAGCGGTCGGTCGTGATGGATTCGCGGACCATCGGCATCCCGCTGAGTTCACCCGAGGGATACAAGATCACCGCCCAATACGCCGTCCGCGTCACATGGAGCGGCGTCTACGTGCACTCCGCGCCCTGGTCGGTCGATTCTCAGGGCTACGCCAACGTGAGCCATGGCTGCATCAACCTCAGCCCCGACAACGCCGCCTGGTACTTCAACCAGGTGAACGTGGGGGATCCGATTCAGGTCGTCGCCTGATCCTGGCGGCGCACGCGCCCTTTTGAAACGCGGCGTGATCCGACCTTCCCTCCCCTGTGACAACCGTCACAACGGTTGAACGGAAGACTGGCCCGCGACGGTGAGTTCCGGTAGGACGAGGACCCGAGCGAGAGGCTGTTCATGACCGGTGACGCGGCGCACGAAGAATCGAACGTTGCGGGTGCGAGCAGCGCGGCGCGCGAGCGGGTGGCCGACCGGATTAGCCGACTGGACGCGGGGGACGAGCAGTTCCGGAGCGCCAAGCCGGACCCGTCACTCCAGCGGACGGCCCGCCGGCCGGGACTGCGGCTGACCGAGATCCTGCAGACTTTCGTCGACGGTTACGCCGATCGTCCGGCGCTGGGCTGGCGGGCACGCTCGTTGGTCACCGATCCCGAAAGCGGCCGCACCACTGCGCAATTGCTCCCCCGGTTCGAGACCCTCAACTACCGCGATCTGTGGGCCAACGTAGGAGCGATCGCCACCGCATGGCGAAACGACACGGCTCACCCGGTGGCGCCCGGAGACTTCGTCGCCACAGTCGGTTTCGCCAGCGCCGAGTACCTGACCCTGGATTTGGTCTGCGGGTATCTCGGGCTGGTCGCGGTGCCCCTGCAGCACAATGCGGCGGCGTCCCGGTTGCGGCCCATCGTCGCCGAGGTCGAGCCGCGAGTACTCGCGGCGGGCGCCGGCTACCTCGACCTGGCCGTCGAAGCGGCGCTGGGCAGCGCGTCGGTGAGACGCCTGGTGGTCTTCGACTACTCCCCCCAAATCGACGATCAGCGCGAGGCTTTGGCGCGTGCGCGGGCGAAGCTTTCGGCCGCCGGCATGCCGGTGACGATCGAGACGTTCGACGAGCTGATCGAGCGCGGCCGCGCCCTGCCGCCCGAGCCGGCGTACGCCGGCGGCACCGACGAGCGGCTGGCCATGATCATGTACACCTCGGGCAGCACGGGGCTGCCCAAGGGTGCCATGTACACCGAGCGCATGCTGTGCAAGCTGTGGACCAACGAGCTGATGCCCGACTTCGCGGACACACCCGTGTTCAACGTCAATTTCATGCCGCTCAATCACCTCGGCGGCCGGATCCCCCTGTCGACTGCGTTCCAGGCGGGCGGCACCAGCTACTTCGTGCCCGAGAGCGACCTGTCCACGCTGTTCGACGACTGGAACCTGGTGCGCCCCACCGAAATGGGTTTGGTACCCCGGGTGGCGGAGATGCTGTACCAGCGCTACCAGAGTGCCGTCGACCGGCGGGTCGCCCAGGGGGCCGACGCGGAATCCGCGGAAGCCGAGGCGCGCACCGAGTTGCGCGAGCGGGTGCTGGGCGGGCGCATCGTCACCGCCTTCTGCGGCACCGCGCCCCTGGCAGCCGAGATGAGGGCCTTCGTGGAGAGTTGCCTGGAGGTCCATGTCCTCGACGGCTACGGGCTGACCGAGGTCGGGATGGTGACCAAGGACGGCCGGATCGCTGCGCCGCCGGTCTTGGACTACAAGCTCATCGACGTACCCGAGTTGGGTTATTTCCTTACCGACAAGCCCTTTCCGCGGGGCGAGCTGCTCGTCAAGTCGCTGACGGCCACGCCCGGATACTTCAAGCGCCCGGACGTCACCGCCAATGCCTTCGACGCGCAGGGCTACTACCGGACCGGTGATGTGATGGCGGAGCTGGAGCCGAACCGGCTCGCCTATGTCGACCGGCGCAACAACGTATTGAAGCTCGCCCAAGGCGAATTCGTCGCCGTCGCCAGCCTGGAGGCCGTGTTCAGCAGCGCGGCGCTGATTCGGCAGATCTTCGTCTACGGCAACAGCGAACGCCCGTATCTGTTGGCCGTCATCGTGCCGACCGCCGACGCGCTGGACAGGTTCGCCGGTGATGCCGACGGGATGAAGACCGCTCTGCACGAATCCCTGCGCCAGGCAGCCGGCCTCGCCGAGCTGCAGTCCTACGAGGTGCCCGCCGACTTTCTCGTCGAGGTCGAGCCGTTCAGTGAGGACAACGGTCTGCTGTCCGGGGTGGGCAAGCTGCTCCGGCCGAAGCTCAAGGAGCACTACGGCGACCGGCTCGAGCAGCTGTACGCGGACTTGGCCGCCAACCGGGTTTCCGAGTTGCGGGCGCTGCGAGAGGGAGCGGCGGATCGGCCGGTCATCGACACGCTGTCCCGCGCCGCCGAGGCGCTCCTCGGCCTCGCCGGCGGTCCGCCCGACCCCGACGCCCTGTTCATCGAACTCGGCGGGGATTCGCTGTCGGCGTTGACCTTCTCCAACCTGCTGCAGGACATCTTCGACGTCGAGGTGCCAGTGGGAATGATCATCGGTCCGGCCACCGATCTGGCTCAGCTCGCGGAATTCGTTGAGGCCGAGCGCCATTCGGGGTCACGCCGCCCGACGTTCGGGTCCGTGCACGGGAGGGACGCCACCGAGGCCCGCGCGACCGACCTCAGGCTGGACAAATTCCTCGACCCGAAGACGCTGGCCGACGCCCCCACCCTGCCGCGGGCCACCGGCACACCGCACACGGTGCTGTTGACCGGCGCCAACGGCTATCTCGGCCGCTTCCTGTGCCTGGAATGGCTGGGGCGCCTCGCCGAGACGGGCGGAAGACTGGTCTGCATCGTGCGCGGCACCGATGCGGCAGCGGCCGCCGAGCGTCTCGAAGGTGTCTACCGAAGTGGCGACCCGCATCTGGTCGATCGGTTCCGCGAATTGGCGGCCGACCACCTCGAGGTCATCGCCGGCGACATCGGCGAGCCGAGCCTGGGGCTGGACCAAGCGACGTGGGACCGGCTGGCCCGCAGCGTCGACATGATCGTTCACCCGGCGGCGCTGGTCAATCACGTGTTGCCGTACGACCAGCTGTTCGGGCCCAATATCGTTGGCACCGCTGAAATCATCCGCCTGGCGCTCACCGCACGCATCAAACCGGTGACCTATCTGTCGACGGTCGCCGTGGCCATGTCCGTCGATCCGGCCCAGTTCACCGAAGACGGTGACATCCGCACGATCAGCCCGGTGCGGCCGATCGGATCCGGCTACGCAAACGGGTACGCGAACAGCAAGTGGGCCGGAGAGGTGCTGCTGCGCGAGGCGCACGATCTCTGCGAGCTGCCGGTCGCCGTCTTCCGGTCCGACATGATCCTCGCCCACAGCCGCTACGCCGGGCAGCTGAACGTTCCAGATGCCTTCACGCGGTTGATCTTCAGCCTGCTGGTCACCGGAATCGCGCCGTCGTCGTTCTACGAGCCCACCGGCACCGGCGACCGGGCCAGGGCCCACTACGACGGCCTGCCCGCGGACTTCGTGGCCGAGGCCGTGGCGGCGCTCGGCGAGCAGCTCGCGATGGCCCCCGACGAGCCGGAGCCGTCCGGGACGTTCCGCTCCTTCGACGTGATGAACCCGCACGACGACGGGATCTCCCTGGACGTGTTCGTGGACTGGTTGATCGCCGACGGCCACGACATCCGGCGCATCGAGGATTACCACGAGTGGCTCCGGCGGTTCGGCACGGCGCTCCGCGCCCTGCCGGACAAGCAGCGGCAACAATCCGTGCTGCCGTTGCTGGACGCCTACCACCAGCCGGAGCGGCCGCTGCGCGGGGCGCCGGCCCCGACCGACGTCTTCCGTGCGGCGGTCCAGGCCGCAAAGATCGGTGCGGACAAGGACATTCCGCACCTGTCGGCCGACTTGATCGCCAAGTACGTGCTCGACTTGCGGTTGCTCGGGATGGTGTAGTGGTTAGCCGGGCAAGCCCCTCATGATCGCGACCTCTTGCTTACGTCCGACGTCGACCGCACCTCCATGGGCGTTCCTTCCGCGTCTGACGCCGCTGGTGCCTTCGCGGCCGCGCCACCAGACGGGCACTGGGCACCCGCCTTTGCGTGCCTATGCTGGCTGAGGGAAGGGATGCTCGCGGTGGGAGGAAACGACATGACGGCTGCTGCGGCGCGCGCCGTACGGTTCGACCGGTACGGGGGCCGGGAGGTGTTGTACGTGGCCGACATCGACATGCCTCGGCCCGGGCCCGGCGAGGTGGTGGTCGAGGTCCGCGCCGCGGGGATCAATCCGGGTGAGGCGGCTATCCGAAGCGGCGCGATGCATGAGATGTTTCCCGCGACCTTCCCATCCGGGCAGGGCAGCGACCTCGCCGGGGTCGTTACCGAGGTCGGCGCCGGGGTCACCGAATTCGCGGTGGGCGACGAGGTTTTGGGGTTCAGCTTCCGCCGATCCAGCCACGCGACCCACACGGCCGTCCCAGTGGGCCAGCTGATCCGCAAACCGCCCCAACTCAGTTGGGAGGTGGCGGGTTCGCTCTACGTCGTCGGCGTGACGGCGTACGCTGCCGTCCGGGCCGTGGCACCGCAACCGGGTGAGACGGTCGGCGTCTCGGCGGCCGCGGGCGGGGTGGGGGGCATCGCCGTGCAACTTCTCGCGCTCCGCGGGGCACGGGTGCTCGGCATCGCCGGACCCGACAACGCCGACTGGCTGCGCGCCCACGGCGCCATCCCGATTCCGTATGGGGACGGGCTGACCACTCGGCTGCGCGAGGCGGCACCATCCGGAATCGACGCGTTCATCGACCTGTTCGGCCCCGACTACGTGCAGCTTGCCGTCGATCTCGGCGTCGCACCCGAGCGAATCGACACCATCATCTCGTTCCAGAAGGCCGCCGAGGTGGGCGCCAAGACCGAAGGCAGCGCCGAGGCGTCCACGCCGGAGGTGTTGACCGAGATAGCCGGCCTCGTCGCCGACGGCGCGATCGATTTCGAGGTCGCCGCCACCTACCCGCTGGATCGGGTCGCCGACGCCTACGAAGAATTGGAGAAGCGCCACACCCGCGGCAAAATCGTTCTGCTGCCTACGGATTCACAATGACGCGGCGGGGCCGACGACTCCCGCCTGCACGATCTTGACCACCACCAGGGCTACCGCGACGACTAGATATGCCCGCAGGGTGAACAGCCCCGCCCGGCGGACCGCGCGGCGCTCCGCGCGGGTGAGCGTTGGGGTGTCGTCGAGCTCGTCGACCTGCTCGGGATCCAGGCCGCCCCCGAGCGCCCGTACCGCGGCCCCGGCTCCGTCGCGCCGATGCGGCCGAACGCACTGACGATGTCGCCGGCGGGTGGCGCGGCCGGAGTCGTTGGCGCGCTGACGGCGCCGAGGGCCTCGGATGACACGGGGGTCATGGTGTGTTCGCCCGAAGCGTCACCGGCGGTCGCCGGTCGAGGGGTGGCCGCCCAGCGAGGCCGTGACCACCGCGATCGGCATCCGCGACACGTACAGGTTCGCCCGCTCCTGGGGAGTCAGGCCGCTCCGCGCGTGCAGCTTGGTCGCCAGCAGGCGCGCCGACCGCAGCAATGCCCGGCCGCGCCCCCCGGTGCGACCGGTAACACGTTGTGTGACAACAAAAGCCATGATCTTCTCCTTCAGGGGAGGTCCGATCGGCTCAGATCAGGCGGACAGCGACGGCGAGCCGCGGGCGCGTTGAACGTGCCCGGATTGCCAGCGATGATCGCGAAAGCTCAAGCGGCAGAATGAATGCCGGAACCGGATCGGGACAAGACGGATTTCGGATAGGGACTATCGCCTGGACTCATCTCGCCCTCACCTCCTCACGGCCATGACACGCGCGGGTGTCATCACATGTCACCTGAACGAGGGAGGAGCGAATGCCGGCAACACGCCGCCGTCGCACCCCTCTCGTCGGAGCTTCGGCACTGCACGGCGTATCCGGAACTCCGTTGATGGCCGTTCCGGAAGCCACTTGGGCTCAACCCTTGGGTCCGGGAAGAGCTGTCCTGACCCGGGGCGTCTCTCGACGTTCGGGGTCAGTGGCCTGTGTCCGTGCAGACGCCTCACCTACCGAGGTGCTTGCGAAGACCTTTTTACACCGCGGCCCAGTGCCCGTCAAACTCATTTACGTAGCCATTGCGGCAGGTCGTGGCCCCCGCCGCCGCTGCGCAGCCGCTCGCGCGCCGCCGACGCCTACCCTCGACGGCATGGCCAACACTCTCCAAGACCCGAAGGTCGCATCCGTGCTCGACCGCATGTACGCCGAAGCCCAGAACCAGATGTCGCTGTTGCGTCAGCGGATTGGTGACTTCGACCGGCCGATGACGGCGCAGGAGCGCGCCGACGCGATGAGCGAGTTCTACATCCCGGTCACGCCCGAGGCCGGCCGGTTGCTCTATGCGCTGGTGCGCGCGACCCGTCCGGCGACGGTCGTCGAATTCGGCATGTCGTTCGGCATCTCCGCCGTCCACCTGGCGTCTGCGGTGCGCGACAACGGCGCCGGCCGAGTGGTGACGACCGAGCTCAACGACTCCAAGATCGCCGCCGCAAGACAGACATTCGCCAGCACCGGCCTCGACGACGTGATCACGATCCTCGAAGGGGACGCGCTGGCCACGCTGGCCACCCTGGACGGACCGGTCGACTTCGTCTTGCTCGACGGTTGGAAGGACTTGTACCTGCCGGTGATCGAGCTGCTCGAGCCGCGGCTGTCGACGGGCGCCTTGGTGGTCGCCGACAACGCCAGCGCCGCGGACACCCAACCGTATCTGGACCGGGTGCGTGATCCCGAGAACGGCTACGTCAGCTTCAACTTCGCGGTCCGGGACAGCGACAGCATGGAATTGAGCTGCCGCACCGGGGCTTAACGCAGCGATTCCTCGAGCCACGGCGTCAACCACTTCACCCCTTCGGGCGTGAGGTGGACGCCGTCGCTGCGCACCTTGATGCCGTCGACCTTGGCGGTGTAAACGCCGTCCGGGCAGAGCTTCTTGTTCAGGTCCAGGATCTGCACGTTGGGGTGATGGCTCACCGTCTTGCGCAGCATGGTGTTCCACAGATTGACCCGATCCGGTTGGTCCTCCGGATACAGTCGCCCGTCCGGCTTTTCGCCGCCCCTGCTGTAGGGCACCGTGGCGACCACCACGCGAACGCCGGTGGACCCCACGATGTTCAGCGCCCGCTCCAGCTCACCGTTGAGGTACGCGTCGAACGTGGGATCGCCGATGTGGGTCCACTGACCCTCGTTGACGCGGTCGACCGTTTCCCAACGGCCGATGACCAACAGCGCGACATCCGGTTGGTCCTGGGCGACCTGCGTCGCCCACCTGATCGGCCAACCGTCGCACTCCGGCCTCTGCTCCAGGGTTTGACCGATGTACCGATACGGCGTGCCGCGCACCAGGCTGCAGCCGATGACGGTGTGGTCGAGAAACGCGTATCCCGGCGTCGGCGGCAGGTAATGCATCCACGTCCACCCGATCGAATCCCCGAACACCGAAACGGTGAACGGCCGGTTGGGATCGCGGGGACCGGCGGGGCGGCCGCCGCCCGGCGGCGACGGGGACACGGCGGCGACCGCCGAGACTCCCGGCGGCAGGCCGGCCTCGCGCAGGCCGGGACCGGTCCCCACCGGGACCACCAGCAGGGTCACCGCGGCGGCGCTGGCCACGGTCGCCGCAGCCAACGGCAGCAGCGGTACCCGCGCCGGCCGCCAACGCCGGATCGGTTGCTCGATCAGCCACCAGGACGCCGCGGCCAGCGCCACCGTCGCAGCGCACCGCGCGGCGAACAGCGGCAACCCGTTCCATCCGGTGCGTTCGCCGTTGAGTGCCAGGAAGATTGGCCAGTGCCACAGGTAGACGCCGTAGGAGATCGTGCCCAGCCACACCAGCGGGGGCGCGGCCAGGATGCGGGCGACCACCCCGCGCTGCTCCAAGGCCACCGGCGCCACCACGACGACGGACGCAACCGCGACCCCGATGAGCAGACCGTGGCGGAATTCGCCGCTGTCGCCCGTCGCGTAGTGGGTCGCCGCCGCGAGTCCCGCCAGCCCGACGAGCGGCAGAACGCGGGCGACGCGCCGCGCCCACCGGGTTCGGATCAGGCACCAGCCGCGGTTCAGCGACGGCCAGTCGCGAACCAGCAGAGCCGCCGCCGCGGCGCCGGTCAGCAACGCCTGCGCGCGGGTATCGGTGCCGAAATACACGCGATCCCGGGTGCCGTCGGACACCATCACCATGGCGACCGCGGCCGAAGCCAGGGCCCCCAGGGTGGCGATGACGAACGTCGCGAATCGGACATCGCCGACGGTCGCGCGGGTGAAGCGGCGCCTCGCGCGCGCGGCCAACACCAGCGTCACCGCGATCAGCAGCACCGGCCACACGAAGTAGTACTGCTCCTCCACCCCGAGTGACCAGGTGTGCTGCAGCGGCGAAGGCGGGGCACCCTGCGTGAAGTAGTCGGTCTTCTGGGCGACGAACCGCCAGTTCGCCACCCACAGGAAGGCCGCGATCGCGTCGTCGCGCAGGCCGGTGAGAGAGCGGTCGGGAAGGAGTTGGCGGGCGGCGCCCACGGTGAGCACCATCAGCACCAGGGCCGGCAGCAGCCGCCGTGCGCGGCGAATCCAGAAGCCGGTCAGCTCGATACGGCCGGTGCGGCCGAGCTCGTCCAGAAGCAGCGAGGTGATCAGGAATCCGCTGAGCACGAAGAAGACGTCGACACCGATGAATCCGCCGCCCACCCCGGGGATGCCGCCATGGCCGACCAGCACCAGCGCGACGGCGATCGCACGCAGCCCGTCGAGCGCCGGAATCCCGCTGCGCCGCTCCGGCTTGTCCCAGATCGCCAGCCGACCGACCCTGCGCACGGGAGCGACCCACCGGGTCCGCCGACCACGGCGAGCCGGCGCGGTATTGATCCCGCCCGGCTCAGCACTCGCGGTTAGCGCGCCCTGACCACCTTGTCGCCCGGCGCCATAGTTGATGCCGATACGTCGCTGCCCCTCCTCTTGATCGGAGCCAGCTTAAAGGCGCCGGTGGCGCTTGCGCGGAAGACACGCAACGGTTTTCCGATTTCGTCGGAGAGTTCGAGCCCGCGGGCTGAGGGCCGGCAGCGGCGGCGCGTCGACACGAACGCGCGCGCGTGAGCGGCGCCGGTGCCCGCGCGGCTCGCGGCCGCCGCGACTAGGGTCGACAACGACCAATGATGATGCAGAGGAGGGCTCACCCATGCGCGGCGTCGTAATGCATGCCCCGGGGGACGTGCGAGTCGAAGACCGGGGTGATCCCGAGATAATCCATCCGACGGACGCGATCATCAAGATGTCGGCGACCTGCATCTGTGGTTCGGATCTGTGGCCGTACCGCGGCGCCGACGAGGTGCACAACGCCCCCATGGGACACGAATACGTGGGCATCGTGGAGGAGGTCGGCAGCGACGTCCGCAACGTCGCGCCCGGCCAATTCGTCGTCGGCTCCTTCGTCACGTCGGACAACACCTGCGAGATCTGCCGAGCGGGCTATCAGAGCCGCTGCGTGCACGGTGAACTCATGGGCAACATCGGCACCCAGGCCCAATACGCGCGCATCCCGCTGGCCGACGGCACCCTGGTGGCCACGCCCGAGATGCCGCCCGCAGAGATGATCCCCAGCCTGCTGGCGGCCTCCGACGTATTGGGCACCGGCTGGTTCGCCGCGGTGGCGGCCGAGGCCGGTCCCGGCAAGACCGTCACCGTGGTCGGCGACGGAGCGGTCGGACTGCTCGGCGTCCTGGCCGCCAGGCAACTCGGCGCCGAGCGGGTCATCGCGATGAGCCGGCACCGCGATCGCCAAGCGTTGGCCCGCGAGTTCGGGGCGACCGACATCGTCGAAGAACGCGGCGACGAAGGTGTGGCCAGGATCAAAGACCTGACGAACGGCCTCGGCGCCCACAGCGTCGTGGAGGCGGTCGGCACCCAGCAATCGATGATGCAAGCGATCTCCGCCACCCGACCGGGCGGTCACGTGGGCTACGTCGGCCTCTCGCACGACGTCGCGCTGCCCGGCGATGAGCTGTTCTTCTCCATGGTGCACCTGCACGG
>NZ_LZJJ01000389.1:0-773 GCF_001667625.1 Mycobacterium sp. E1715 | reverse complement strand
CGGTACGCCCGTCGATCCCCACACCACCTCCGCACCGCAACTGCGGTCGCAGGTGCTGGCGCTGCGGGGCGACGTCGGTGGCCGCGACGGCGAAACACAGCAGGTATGCGTCCGGTCCCACCATGACGAGGTGGGACAGCGACCAGCAGATCCACACCGAGGCGAAGGCGGCGGAGGCGGCGCGCCTGGCGCCGTTCTCGACGTCGCCCTGAAGGACCGAGGGCGCCACGCACAGCAGCACGATGATCGGCGCGAATTGCAGGAGCGAGGGGCGCAGCCACGCCGCGACCGGGTATGCCACGGCCAGGACCACAAGCACGTAGGTGTCGGCCCGGCCCAGCTTGACCAGTCGCGCGTACTCGATCACCGCGACGACCGCCAGCGCCGCGGCCAACCCCGCCGTCGTGCCTTGGCCGGCCCAAACCGGGATCCCGACAGCCGGTGCGATCAGCACCCAGGTGCGCCATTTCTGCACCAGCTCGCGCTTGCGCGAGACCAGGACGGCGGCGCCCGCGACGGCGAGGATCGCCACCGTGACCCACATCAGGAACACAGCCGTCGAGTACATGTGGACGTGCAGCGGACCCACGTCGATGTTGAGCGGCATCCGCCGATCGAGATGAGGAAACCAGCGGTCGAGGAGTGACATGGTGGGCCGCCGGTTCTAAGACGCCAGCGCGAAGCGGTCATCGGCCACGACGTCGCCCCGCAGCGCCAGCACCTGCGACCGCAGTTGCGGTGCGGAGGTGGTGTGGGGATCGACGGGCGTACCG
>NZ_LZJJ01000388.1:0-2154 GCF_001667625.1 Mycobacterium sp. E1715 | reverse complement strand
TTGATCAGCGCGTGCTGGGGTGTACGCAGCCGGCGGGCGACGCTTTCCACCCGCTCCAAAGCCCGCAACCGTTCCGGGGTGGTGAGCACGTCAAAAGACATGGCGCACAGGCGGTCCGCGTCGCCGTCGAGCGCGTCGATAGCGTCGACGATCTCCTCACGACTGGCCTCCATACCTCAAACTCTAGAAACCCCCACCGACAAAAAAGCCCGCTCTGTGACTAAAGAAACCAAAGTGGCACAAGGGATTACAAAGCAATCGCGCCGAAACGCCCTAGTCGCCGACGACGATGACCGTCTTGCCGGGGCGATGGCCCGGGCGCCGGCCGCTTTCGAACGCCTCGCGGCCCCGCTCGAGCGGGAAGGTCTCCGCGATGTCGACGCGCAACCGTCCACCGTCGACCAACGCGGCGAGCTTCCTCAGCTGGTCGCGGTCCGGCGTGACGATGAAAAAGGTTGCCGTGACGCCGTATTCGTCGGCCCTGCCCGCCGGCGGCGGAGCCGACAGAGTGACCAGCCGACCACCAGGGCGCAGCACGGGAAACGACCGGTCCAACGTCTCACCGCCGACGGTGTCGATCACGACGTCGTAGGCGGCGTCGTCGAATGTCTCGGTGCGGACGTCGATCACCCGGGCGGCGCCATACCCGCGGACGAGTTCGCCGGCGTCGCTGCGCACGGTCGCGGTGACACGCGCGCCCAGCATCACGGCCAGCTGAACGGTCAAGGCGCCCACCCCGCCCGCGCCGCCATGCACCAGCACGTCCTCGCCGGCCCGCACGTTCGCGTGATCGGCCAGCGCCTGCAGGGCTGTCAGGCCGGCCAGCGGCAACGCGGCGGCGACGACGTGCGACACCGTCGCCGGCTTGGCGGCCAGGTCGGCCGCGGGGGCGCAGACGAATTCGGCCGCGGCGCCGTCGCGGTCGAACGGGATCAGCCCGTACACCTCGTCGCCGGGCGCGAAATCCGCCACACCCGCGGCCACCTCGCGAACGACGCCCGAGACTTCGTGCGACGGGATCACCGGCGTGCGGCTCACACCGTCTCGGGTCCAGGTCTCGTCCCAGGTCAGCTCGTCGAACGTGATGGCCGCGGCGTGGACGCTCACCAGAACTTCACCCGCGGCGGGAACCGGTACGGGCGCCCGCTCGACCACGAGTTGTTCCGGGCCGCCCCGGTGGTGGGCCCGCAATGCGGTCATCTCGGTCACGGCAGCCGCCAATCGATGGGGTCGGCGCCCATACCCGTCAGCAGTTCGTTGGCGCGGCTGAACGGACGCGACCCGAAGAACCCCCGAGAGGCGGACAGCGGCGACGGATGCGGGGACTCGATGGCCACGCAATTGCCTTCTGCCAGAATCGGTTTCAGTGTGGACGCGTCGCGGCCCCAGAGGATCGCCACCAATGGCTGCGAACGCGCCGCGAGCGCGCGGATCGCGCACTCGGTCACCGCTTCCCAGCCCTTGCCCCGGTGCGAGGCTGGATTGCTCGGCCGCACGGTGAGCACCCTGTTGAGCAGCATCACCCCGCGCTGGGCCCACGGTGTCAGGTCACCGCACGAGGGCTGCGGATGGCCGAGGTCGGCGGAGTATTCGTCGAAGATGTTGGCCAGGCTGCGCGGCAGCGGACGCACGTCGGGGGCAACCGAAAAGCTCAGTCCCACTGCATGTCCCGGCGTTGGGTACGGGTCTTGCCCGACGATCAGCACCCGGACGTCGTCGAACGGAAAGGTGAAGGCGCGCAGCACGTTCTGGCCGGCCGGCAGGTACTTGCGCCCGGCGGCGATCTCGGCCCGCAGGAACTGGCCCATGGCGGCCACCCGATCCGCCACCGGCTCCAGCGCGGCGGCCCAGCCCCGCTCGACGAGTTCAGTCAACGGCCGCGCCGTCATCGCCGGTCCTTTCGTAGCATCGACGCTCACCGCGCCACCCTAACCGTCATATGACTGCCAGCCCGCATAGCCGGTCCACGCCTGTCCGTCGACGAGCACGTCGGCCTTGCCCTCGAGGACCCGCCCGATGATTCGCCACCCGGCCGGCGCCGGGCCGGCGAAACAGGCCACCAGGGCGTGGTCTTCGCCGCCGCCCAGCACCCACGACCACGGGTCGGCCCCCACCGCGTTGCCGGCCGCGGTCAGCGCGTCGTGGTCCGCGGCC
>NZ_LZJJ01000387.1:0-777 GCF_001667625.1 Mycobacterium sp. E1715 | reverse complement strand
TTCGCTTCCCACGTGACCACCCTGGCCGACCTCGTCGCGCCCGTCCCCGACGCGCTGCCCGACGGCGAGGCGGCCGCCGGCCGGGATCGAGACGACGATCTTGCCGGTGTGCCGCCCGGAGGCCATCAGCGCGAAGGCGTCGCCGGCGTCCTGCAGGCCGAACTCGGTGACCGGGAGCACCTGCAGGCGGCCCTCCGCCACATGCCGCAGGATGTCCGCGAGCATGCGGCGGTAGCGTGCCGGTTGCAGTTTGAGGTTCAGGTCCAGGTCGACCACGGCGAACGACGCGCTCTTCGCCAGGGCCGCCAGCCCCAGCCCGGCGTCGGCGTGCACGTCCTTCTTGCCCAGCTCGATGAACCGGCCGCCCGGGGCGAGCAGCTTGACACCGCGGTGAATCGCTTCGCCCGGAAGGGAATTGAGGATGACGTCCACCCCGTAGCCGTCGGTGAGGTCGCGGATCTCGTCGGCGAAATCGACGCTGCGGGAATCGCCGGCGTACTCGACCCCAAGGCTCCGCAGCATTTCGCGTTTGGCGTCCGAGCCGGCCGTCGTGTAGATCCGGGCGCCGAGCATCCGGGCGATCGAAACGGCGGCCAGTCCTACGCCGCCGGTGGCGGAGTGGATGAGCACGCGTTCGCCGGGGGCCAGCCGCCCGACCTCGCACAGGGAATGCCAGGCGGTCAGGTAGGCGATGCCGAACGCGGCCGCCTCGCCGTCGGGCAGCGCGTCGGGGACGGGCGCGACGAGGTCGGCCAGGGTGGTCACGTGGGAAGCGAA
>NZ_LZJJ01000386.1:0-557 GCF_001667625.1 Mycobacterium sp. E1715 | reverse complement strand
GGGGCCGCGGTCGGCGCGGGCGCGGCCATCACGGCTGCGTCCAACGGGGCCGCCGTCGCGCCGGCGGAGTCCGGCGGTGAGGCCGAAGCCGAGACCCTGACCGACAGCCTGACCAACCGGTATTTCTCGGCGAGCATGGGCAAGTGGTCGCCGGACTCCGCCGGCGCGACGGCGGCCCCGTTGGACGCAGCCGTGATGGCCGCGCCCGCGCCGACCGCGGCCGGCAAGGCGACACCGGCCTCCCCGGCGCGGGTCACCAGCGCGTCGTAGACCAGCGTGAAGGACTCGTCGATGCGGGCGTGTACCTGGACCGAGGCGCCGCCCGGATGCCGGGTCAGCGTCGTCACCAGCCGGGCGCCCTCGCCGGGCACCGCACGCTGCTCGGCGGCCGCCAGCTGCGCGTCCGGAAGGACCTCTGCCGCAGCGGCTTTCACCAACGCGGGCAGGTCCGTCAGGCCGCGGGGGTTGTACTCCCAGACGTGGCGGCCGTCAGGCAGCGCGACGTGGTTGCCCGGCATGAGCACCGAGCTGCTGCCGTGCGCGAAGTGCACGTCCAG
>NZ_LZJJ01000385.1:0-44892 GCF_001667625.1 Mycobacterium sp. E1715 | reverse complement strand
CCTCACCCCGGTACGCCGGCCAAAAGTGCACGGCGGCAACGGCAATGGCCAGCAGCACGGCCAGGTACGGCAGCCAGAGCGCCGCTCGCGACGACGGTTGCGAAAACCCGAAGTCGGGCTCCGGTCCCGGCCGAGAAGTAAGACCGGACAGCGAGAAAAAGTACATGCCGACGGCCCAACCGAGAACGACGAGGTCGTTCGGTGCCCGGTCCGCATGATCCTGATAGGCGTGGACCACCCCGGCGGCGGCGATGATTCCCCATCCCAGCATCATCAGCGTCGGGGAAAGCTTGCGGCCCGGCTCGGCCTTGCGCACCACGATGAAGGCAGTGGCGACAAGCCCTAAATACACGCCGGCGGCGGCGGCCAACACCACTTGCGGGACGCTGAACGTCACTGCGAGTCGAGCCGTCCGCCCCAGCGGCAGAATGACGAGCACCACCAGCAGCGATGCGGTGATGAGGATGCCGTCGAGGAGGAGGCCGATCCCGAATCGGGAGTCGTCCCGGCTGGGAATCGTGATCGCGGCGCCCAACGCGCACAGCGGCAAAATCAGGTAGCCCAGGTTTGCCGGAGAGAGATCCGCGACCGGAAGAGCGCCTCCCGAGGCGACGTAGCACCACACCGCTTCGCCCGCGGTCCAACCGACCAATCCGGTAGACATGGCGGCCCAGGCCAGGCGCTGGCGGCCTCGAGAACCGTGGGCGGCTATGACCGCACACGCAATGGCGAGTATGCCCGCAACGACCGAGCCCGCCGGGGCGAGTACCGCCCGGCCCGGGGCGCTCGAGGTCAACAACGTCGCCGCGAACACGACGAGCCCGACGGTTGCCAACACGACCAGCACCAGTCGGCTCCGCGTCAGTGACAACATTCCCCTTACTCTGTCGGGCGAGGTTCGCAAGCAGGATAAGACACACCGCGAAAGTACTTCTGCGGATTTGCTTACCTGTTTCTCGGCCATTACGGAGCTGAACACCTCACCCGGGTCGAGTCGCTTCGGCTAGCCGAAGCGCCGCCTCCACGCGCTTCGCGCCGCGCGACAGTGCGCGGCCTGCGCAGCGCTGGGCGATGAGGCCCGCCCGGATCTGACTTCGACGAGAACCTTCTAGGGCCGCGGATGCGTCGGGCGGTGCCCCGGGAGCGTTGTCAGGTGCAAAGGGACGGGGCGTCGCACACATTGCCGGGGCAATAGATCGAATGTGCGGCATCGACCATGGTTCCGACGTCTAACAGCGTGACGCCCCGCGCGTTCAGGTGGGCGTGCACGTCGTCGGCGATCTGTTGGGGCGTCCAGCCCCAGGTGAGGTCGTAACAGATCAGGTGCGCCTCCCCGATGAGCGCCTCCTCCGTCTGCGGTGGCCAGGTCAGGCCGACGGCGTGCAGCTGTGCGAGGTAGGCGTCGTCCTGGGGGGTATTGGCAGTTGCGGTGGCGGCGCCGCCGACGAGGGCAGCGCCGGCCATCAACGGAATGCTCAGTGCGGCCAGCCAGCGAGGTGAGGGCATTCGATTCGCTCCCTTTCTGCCGGGCCGCCATACCTGCGGGGCTCAAAGCAGCACGGATGAAGAATATCGAAAGCTCCGGAAGCTGGCTCGCTGAAATGACAGCGCGTTTGACGACCCGTGGGCCGGCTGCGCGCGATGCAAGGGGCGGTCGGTAGCGTGACGGCCGTGAAGTCTTCCGTGGTGTATTCCTGTGTCGCGGCCTGCGTCGCGGCGACCGTCTTTGCGATAGCCGCGCCGGACACCGCGCTGGCAGCCGGTTCATGCCCGACGGCGCCACCGCAGAGCGGTGGAACGCCCGACTGGACACTGACCGGGACCACCGGCAGCGTCGCGGTCACCGGATCCACCGACACGACAGCTCCGCGCGTGGACGTGACGCCCCCGTTCAGCGTGACCCAGACCCAGGTGCACACCCTGCACGCCGGAGACGGACCGGTGGTCTCACCCACGGCCACGGTGTCGGTCTGCTACATGGGGGTTAATGGGCGTGACGGGTCGGTATTCGACAGCTCCTACCAACGCGGCGCCGCCATCGATTTCCCGCTCAACGGCGTCGTGCCCGGCTTCCAGAAGGCCATCGCGGGACAAAAGGTGGGATCCACGGTCGCCGTCGCGATGACCTCGGCCGATGGCTACCCCAACGGTCAGCCCAGCGCCGGCATCCGCCCGGGTGACTCGCTCGTCTTCGCGATCAAGATCCTGAGCGCCTCGGGCTAGCTTCGCGCACCAAACCCCTTGGCGCTCAACTGTTCAGCGGTGCGAACATGAGCGCGGGATCGATGCCGAGCTGCTGAGCGACGTGCGTCGTGTCCCAATACTCCCGCCAGTACGTGATCGCGCCGTCGCGGACTCCGAGGAACGCCGTGACGTAGAACGTGACGGCGACGCCGTTCATGGCGTTCACATCGACGCGCTCGACGACGACTTCGTTCCTTGCGCGTCGGTGTTTGCCGAACTGTAGACGTAGACGCTCGTCTGCGTTCGGCTTCGCGAGAAAGCTCAGGGACGACGCAGGGCGACGATGGTGACGTCGTCTTCGATGTGGCCCGACGCCATCTCCGTCCAGATCCGGGACGCGGGTGGCTCGCCGGCGCGGCTCAGGGTCGCGGCCAACCGGGCGAGGCCATCGTCGATCGCCTCCCCGCGACGCTCCACCAGTCCGTCGGAGTACAAGACCAGCCCGTGCCCGGGCTCGATGGTGAACGTGCTCGGCGCGTAGGTCACGCCCTTGATGCCGATCGGTGGTGACAGCCGTATGGGCGCGGCGACGGCCGCCGGCACCCTGTTGGTCAGGAACGGCATCAAGTGGCCGGCCGACGCGGCCTCCACATGTCCCGAGGACAGGTCGACCCGGGCGGCGACGACGGTGGCGAATGCGCCGGGCAGCATGTGCAAGCAGAAGTCATTGAGCTGTCCGAGGGCCTCGGCCGGTTGCGCCCCGGCGAACAGCTGGGCGCGCAGGGCGTTGCGCAGCGCCGCCATGATCCCGGCGGCCGCGATGCCGTGTCCGGCGACGTCGCCGATCAGCACGATCAGCCTGCCGTCGCGCAGCTCGAACGCGTCGTACCAGTCGCCGCCGACGTTGTCGCCCGCGGCCGGCTCGTAGTGGGCGGACAGGTGCCAGCTCTCGAGCGTCGGGATCGCCTCGGGCAGCAGGCTGCGTTGCAGCGTCTCGGCCACCCGCAGCGCGCCCCGCGTGCGGCGGTACAGCGACTCCACCAGATGGCGGCGCAATGCTCCGGCGGATTCGGCATCGTTCGGCGTCCACGGCTCGCAACGCCGGCGAACCACCTCGCGCCACCGCTCGAACGACTTGCGCGGGCTCAGCCTGACCGCCGCGCCCTCGCTGACCGCTATCGCCTTGTTGTGCGGGTCGCCGCCCCAGTCCACCGAGCGCAGCACCTCGCGCCGAAACCAGACGGCGTGCTGGCCATCGGGCAGGTTGATCGCGAGCGCGCCGGCGGCCAGTTGAGGATCGAGGCCGAGCCCGGGCAACTCGCGCGACAAGCAATCGGTCACGGCGACCTCGTCGTCCGCGCCGCGGGCCCAGCCCATGACGGCGGCGACCACCTCCGGCGGCGGAACCGAGCCGAGGGCCCGGCGATCGCCCTGAATGTCCACGACGACACCGTCGGCGGGCACGAGATCGAGCAGGTCGGGCGCCCCGAGCAGCGCCCCCGTCAGGGACTCGGCGTCGTTGAGCGTGGCGGCGGTCAGCTTGCCCAGCACCGCCTGTGCGGCCAGCCGCCTGTGCAGCTGCTCGTCTTCGAACCGATCCACGAGCCGCAGCGACAGGGTGGAGCCGAGGAACTCCGCCGCCGCTCGGGTGCCGAACGGCGGCAGGTGGGCGCCGGCGTAGTGGTGGCAGGCGATGAGGCCCCACAATCTCCCCTGCCGTAGCAACGAGATCGACATCGAGGCGTGCACGCCCATGTTCTGCAGGTATTCGATGTGCATGGGCGAGACGCTGCGCAGCGTCGCGTACGTGAGGTCCAGCGGCATGCCGCTCGCCGGGTCGACGGACGGCACCAGCGGCGCCGGCGTGTAGTCGACGTCGGAGATCAGGCGAATCCAATTCTTCTCGTACAGCGCACGCGCCTGCGCCGGGATGTCGGTGGACGGGTAGTGCAAACCGAGGAAGGAGTTCAGGTCCTCCCGCTTGGATTCGGCGACGACCTCGCCGTTGTACTCCTCGTCGTAGCGGTACACCATCACCCGGTCGAACGCGGTCAGGTCGCGAACCGCCCGCGCGGCGGTGTCGTAGAGCTCGGGCAGCGTCTCGGCCCGGTTCAACTCCTCCACCGCACCCCGCACCGCCTGGTAGGTGTTCGGAAACGACACCGGCCGCTCGCCGTAGGCGATCTCGAGCTCCACCAGGAGCACACCGCCGAAGTCGTGGTGCACGATGGCGTCGAACGCGCGCGGCTCGCCGCCGACGTCGATCGAGCACTCGATCGGGTTGCGATGTCGCAAGTCGCCGTAGGTCCTGGCCGTCTGCTCGATGCGAGCGGCCTGCTCGGGACCGATCAGTGCCGACAGGTGCCGCCCCAGGACGGCATCCACTGGTCGACCGAGTAGGTCGCCGACGTTGGCGCTGACCTGCCGCACCTCGAAATCGGACTCGCGCACCACCGCGAGAACACCGCGCGGCTGGATGCTTCCCGGGACATGGATCGGCTCGCGCGCGCAGTTATCGAGGTCAATCGGCGTGCCGACCGGAAGGAGGTCGTCGCTCGGCGGGCTCTCCACCGTCCCCCGAAGGACACGGGAATCGCCGCTGTTCACGCAATCAGCTCTGTCGGTTCGCTGATGGGTGGCCGCCCGGGGCCCGATGTCAAAGCCCGATACCTAGAGCACCCAATTTATTTCCCCTCCCTACGCGCCGAGTCGAGATTCGACGACGACGCCGGTGGGGCCACCCCGTTGCTTGAGGCTCACCCGTTTCATCCGTGTCAATTACTCGAGCCTAGGCGTTGCGGTTGCCTCCGTCACCTTCGTGCCCGCAATCGCCAAGGTAATCTGAGCAGGACATGCGCCCGATTGACAGTCCAACACGCGGCCGATTGTCGATCGCGATGAAGGAGGGGTCGGCGGCCGAACACGTCGCCGCCGAGCAGAGCGCTTTCATTTCCGAACTGCTGGCCGGCCGGGTGACCGCGCGCGGCTATTCCGAATATCTGCTTCGGCTACGCGTGGTGTACGCCGCCCTCGAGGACGCCATGCGGGCCTGTCGCAAGGACCCCATGGTCGCCGCCGTGTACGACCCGGCATTGGAGCGCGTCGCGGCCATCGACGCCGATCTGCGGCACTGGCGCACCGACGGCACGCGGGATGTCGACTCCCCCGCGGCGACCGCATACAGCGAGCGGATCGCCGCGCTGGCGTGGGGTGGCTCGCTTCTGGCCCACCACTACACGCGCTACCTCGGAGACCTCTCCGGAGGCCGGATCATCCTCCACGCCCTCGATCGCGCATTTGATCTTCGCGGCGTCGGGGTCGCGTTCTACGAATTCCCCATGCGGCCCAAGCCGTACAAAGACTCCTATCGTGCCCGCCTTGACGCGCTCCGCCCGAGCGCGCGCGACGTCGATCGCATCGTCGACGAGGTCAGAGTGGCCTTCGGGTTGAATCACGCACTGCTCGACGAACTCGCCGGCGACTAGCGCCGGCGCTCCTTCGCACGCGCGAGGCGCCTAGATGGGGCCCGGCAGCTCACCCAGCTCGGTCAATTCGGCGTGGACCGAACCGATAGCGGCGCGGTACTGGTCGTCAGTGAGCGTGTTGTTGTAGTACCGGTTCATGCGCAGCTGGTATTGGAGATCCCTCAGCCGGCGAATGCGCTCCAGCCTGGCGGTGTCGCTCGCCGAGAACTTCAATTGCTCGGCGGTGATGCGGCCCGCCATGACCTGCTCGATGGGTTCGAGCCGGTATCCGCAGCCTTCGAGGTACTCGAAATACGGCTTGAGGTATGGGCGTTCCCCGGCTCGCCAGTTGCCGCGGACGGCGTTCCACTCGAACGCGGAAAGAACCATCGCCAGGGTCACCACCGCCGGGCGGGTGTCGAAATCGGTTGATAGCTCGAGGTTCTCGTATCGCGCTTCGTCGGCCGTCAACAGTTGCGCGGCCACATCCATGCTGGCGGGGCAGTGCCGATCGGCCAGGTAGTGGAAGTTCCGGGCGATGAACGCCTCGGTCCCGGGCGGCGGTGTGTGCCGCGAGAGGATATTCGTGCGAATCCAGTCCCGGCGCGCGGTAGCGATCGCGGCGGCGCGTCGATTCAGCTCATGCACCAGGGTCCAATCGGTATTGGCCTGTGCCGCGGCTTCGGACTGCAGCTTCGTCGGATGGGCGCCGGTGTAGGTGGGGCCGGCCGTCAGTTCGCTGAGTGCCAGGGGGCGCGCCATATCCCAGGTCAGGTAGCGGACGTAGACGTCGAGGTCCGGGATTCGCGCCCAGCGGGCCAGCTCGCCCAACGTCGTCTTGCCTGACGCGAATCTGCAGATGTGGGGTTCTTGTTTGAGGTCATCGCGGGTGTAGATCGCGCTGAGCTCGCGTCGACGCCCCTGGTCCTCGGTGTTGACCTTGACGATCCACCCGGCCGGGCCGGCGATTCCCGGTACATAGTGGGTGATCTCAACCAGCAGGTCGTCGACGGTGGCCGACTCGGGCATGATCCAGAAGACCCGATGGGACTCGACGTCGTCGCCCATCGCCACGCTGTCGCGATCCAGCGTCACATTTACCGTGTCGGTCATGCTCGGGATTATGTCCCGGCGTCAGACGCGTACGCCATTCACTAGAAGTTGAGCCCCGAGAACATGATTCGGCCGGGATCGTACTTTTGGCGCACGGCGGCCAGCCGGGACAGGTTCGAGCTGAAATAGCGTGAGGCTGGTTGGTTCGCCTCGATGTAGTTGACGTATCCCCCGACCGAGTGCGGTTGCACGGCCTGGTGCGCGGTGTTGAGCCAATTCGTCGCCGCCGTCGCGTCGCCGGTCTCGACGTACCACTGCACCAGCGCGTACTGCCGGCGCCACGGGAAGGCCGTCGCGCCCGGTGCCACATCGGCGAGGGCGCCGTCCAGCGCGTGCATGATCGCCAACATTCGGCCTGCCCCTCGGGGAAAGGCGTTGACCGCCTGGGCGATGCCCTGGGCGGTGGCCGCGTCGACGACGGGCAGCACGTCGGATCCACCGACGTATCCCAGTGGTGCCGGGTTGAGGTTCCCGACGGCCAGGTACCTCACCAGGTCCAGGTAGTTGAACGTGTGATTCTCGGTCCCCGTCGGTTGGACGCCAACGGCTTTGGTGATGTTCGCGCCGACGGCGGCGCCCGAACCGGCCGGGCACGTCGCCATGATGCGGCAATGCGTTCCCATCGGGTCGACGGTGGCATCCGCCAGCGCCCAGCTGTTCCGGTCGGCGGTGCGAAGCCAGTTCTGCCAGCCAACCAATACCTGCGCGAGCGCCTCCGCCGGGAAGTTGAGGTTGACCACGTCGAGATCGGTGGTCGGAAACGTCGCGAACGTCAGCGCCGTCGTGACGCCGAAGTTGCCGCCGCCGCCACCGCGCAACGCCCAGAACAGGTCGGGGTTGCTGGCGTTGGACGCGGTCACCGCCTGGCCGCCGGGCAGCACCACCGACGCCGACACCAGCTGGTCGCAAAGCAGCCCCGCGTGCCGGGAGTTGGCGCCCAATCCCCCACCCAGGGCGTGCCCGGACGCGCCGACCGACGGGCACGTGCCCGTCGGGATGCCCCGGCCGGCGCCGGCCAGCGTCTGGTGCATCGCGTACAGGCTCGTCGCGGGCGTCACCGTCACCTGCCCGGTGGCGGCGTCGTAGTTGACGCCCCCGGGCAGCTGACGCAGGTCGAGCACCATGACGCCGTTCGCCGTGGACGCCCCGATGTACGAATGCCCGCCGCTGCGCGGGGCGACCTTCAGGTTGTGGGCCGCGGCGAACGCCATGGCCTTCTGCACGTCAGCCGCGGACGTAGGGGTGACGATCGCGGCGGGCGTCGAGCCGTTGTAGTTGGTGTTGAACACCTGCTTCGCCGAACCGAACGCGCCGTTGTCCGGTAGTAGCACCTGCCCGCCGATAGCGGTCGACAGGCCCTCCCAGCCGGTGGGATTCGGCGCGGCGGTGGCCCGGGCAGAGCCGAAAACCGCGCCGGCGGCCAAGGCTCCGGCGGCTCCCCGCAGGAACGTCTGGCGGGATATTTCACGCGCCATTGCCGGGCACCCACGTCTGCCTCATGACCCGCATTGTCAAACGCGCGCCGACCAAAGCCGCGGTGCCCCGTGCCGTGTGACCGGATCGAGATCGATACGAGCCGCGCCGGTGATGCACAAACGCGAGCGCCCCGGACCGCCTCGGACGGACACGCCGCCCAGCGACTCGTATTCTCTTGCAGCATGACCGCCGCCTCGATGTCCGCGCCCGGCAAGCTCACCCGGTAGGCGGGGTCCAAGCGCGTGGGTGCTCTCGTGGTGGCGCTTGCCGGTCTGGCGCTTCTCGACTCGTTGAACGTCCTCAACGTGGGCGTGGTCTCGGCGGTCGTCTTCGACAGCCGGTTGCGCCGCCGGTCGCCGGTTCCGGGCGCCCTGAGCTTCATCGCGGGCGTGTTCGTCGTGACCACCACGTTCGGGCTGTGCACGGTTCTGGGTCTCAGCTTCTTGACTCATGTCGTCGGCTTCCACCTGACACCGGCCATCCGGTTCGGCGGCGAACTGGCGCTCGGCCTGCTGCTCACCGGCCTGGCATATTTCCCGCTGACCGCACAATCGTCGGCGCCGGGTTGGGCGCTGGCGGCGATGCGGGAGCGTCCCTGGCTGCTCGGATTCCTCGGGCTGGCGGTCGGTAGTGGACAAGCGCCAACCGCCATTCCGTATCTCACCGGCTTGGCCATGCTCGCGGCTTTGCACCCGCGACCGCCGCTCTGGCCATTGGCCATCATCGTCTACTGGGCGATCGCGCTCTCGCCGCCGTCGCTGATCCTTGCGCTGTCGATGAGAAAAACCATGCGGGCCAGGCGTATTCAGCGTCGGCTGGTGCGCGTACTGACCCGTTACGGCCCGATGTCGGTGCGGCTGTTGTTCCTGGTCTTCGGAATCGGGTTGGTGGCCGACGCGCTCGTCAATCACAGCGCGCTGTGGTGAGACACAACTCTTTCTCATCTGCTGCCCAGCGAGCGGGCTTACCTTGGCGGATATGACCGATCGCCAGGAACGCGCGATGTCCTTCGGCTCGATCGCCGAGGACTACGACGGCTTTCGTCCCCGACCTCCGGAAGAAGCGGTGCACTGGCTGGTGCCGCCCCGCTGCGAGGTGGCAGTCGACCTGGGTGCGGGTACCGGTCTGTTCACCCGGGCGTTGCTGAGCAGGGCGGCGGAGGTCATCGCAGTGGAGCCCGACGCGCGCATGCGCGCGGTGCTCACCGGGCGCTCGCCCGAGGTGCGTGCCGTCGAAGGCACCGGTGAATCGATCCCGCTCCCCGATGCGGCCGTCGATGCGGTGTTCGTCTCGTCGGCATGGCACTGGATGGATCCTCGGCGCGCCGTTCCAGAGATCGGCCGGGTGTTGCGTGACCACGGACGATTCGGCCTGATTTGGACCAGCCGAGATCGTGAGGTCGATTGGGTCCGCGACCTGGACCTGCTTCCGGGCGAGGACACACCCGAGTCGGAATCCCCCGACCGCTTCCGCCGGCGACACGAGAACGTCGTGCTCCCCGATCCGCAGATCTTTCACAACGTTTCCCGCGAGACGTTCACCTTCGCGCGGACCATGACGATCGACGATGTCGTCGCGATGGTCGGCACGTACAGCAGGGTGATCATCGCGTCTGCCGACGAGCGTGCGGCGCGACTGGCCAATGCCCGCGCCGCCTTGACCGCGCGCTTCTCCGGCGCCGAAGCGATCGAGGTCCCGATGAAGTCCCGCTGCTGGCGCGCGGACCGAATCCCCCGCGGCTGCCGATAGGCGCCGCGCCTCAGGCCTGGGGCCCCTCCGACGGGGGCCAGTGCGAACCCGGCGACGCCTCGCCGGGCGAATCGTGTTCGCCACGAGCCAACGGCACCCACCGCTCGCTGGGGGCGGGCTGCTTGGAAGACGGGAAGTCGCGCAGCTTGCCCGACGGCTTGGCGTCCCACTTGGCGAACGTCAGTGGCGTCTGCAGCCAGGAGTGCAGCAGGCAGTACACCGCCTGCAACGAATCCAGATGAGTGCGCTCCCAGCCATGGCTTCCGTCGAGCCCGAACCCGACGAGTGCCGCGCGGGTGCCCGCACCCGCCTCGATCGCCGCGGCGGCGTCGGAGCGATAGAACCGGAATACGTCTCGCGCGCAACGGATGTCCTGCTCTTCGGCGAGCCGGCACAGTTTGCGCGTCAGGTGATAGTCGAACGGACCGTGCAGGTCGGCCATCGGTATCGTGACGCCGTCCTCGATGGAGTGTTGGCCCGGCGCGCACACCGCGTTGTCCACCGAGACCAATTCGGCGACGTCGGCGGGCAGGCCGTGGCTCGCCCCGTGGCCGACCTCCTCGGTGATGGTGATCATGACCATCGTGCGGTGCGGCAGCACCACTTTGTTCTCGGCGAAATTCTTCGCCAGCGCCAGCGCGATCGCCACGCCCGCCTTGCCGTCGAGGTGACGGGACACGATGTAGCCGTCGGCGGTCAGTTCCGGGCTGGCGATCAGCGCGACGAAGTCGCCGATCTGCAGCCCGAGACGGACCAGGTCCTCTCGCGAGTGCACCTGGCGGTCGACGCGGACCTCGACGTGTTCCCAGTCGGTGGGCTGCAGGTCGATCTCGTCACCGAAAGCGTGCCCGCTGGCCTTGAGCGGCAGGACGGTCCCGGTGATGAACTCGTCGGGATCGTCGGAAAAGATTCGCACCCGGGCGCCCGCGGCGAACCGGGCCGAAAAGGTGCCGACCGGTATCACCTCGAGACGCCCGTTGTCCTTGAGCCGACGGACCATGCACCCGATCGTGTCGGCGTGAACCACCAGCGCGCGGTCCGTCGTCGCCGACTCCCCCGGCAGCTCGGCGGTCAGCGCCCCGCGTCGCGTCAGCGAAAACGGGACGCCGAAGCCATCGAAGATGTCACCGATGAGCTGCATCACCGCGTCCGTCCGGCCCGCCGGACTTGGCGTCTGCAGCAGCGCGAGCAGCGTGTCGACCATCCACGTGCGGTCGGCCTCGGCCATGGCCGTGGTTTGGCGCACGGTATCTCCTCTCGAATCACCCGGGGACCGAATCAACCTACCGCGTGGCCGCCGTTGATCGACTGGCCCGGGCCGCGGGACCCGCGCCGTAAGAGGCGCGGCCGTCCTCCGCTGCCATCACGGTAGAGCACTTCGGATCCACGCGCCCGTTGGCGCAATCGGATTCGGCCACGCGAAGACGCGGGGCTTAGCCGACCACGCGCTGGACAGACGCGGCCGGCGTCAAGGGTTCACGTTGGGGCAGGCCTGCTTGATCCAGTTGGTGATCAAGTCCCTGTTGCTGTTCAGATCGGCATCGTTGGGCTGTGCGCCGCCGGTGGTGACGAAGTGCTCGATGGCGGCCTTCACGCTGTCGGGTGGGCCGTACTTCTCCAGTGTGTCGGCGTACTTGCGCGCCTTCTCCGGGTTGTTGGCCACCATCAGGTTGTCCTTGGCGAAGGAGATGTCGAGGCAGGTGGATTGGTCGAACGACTGAGGCTGCGCGGAAGACGGCGCCGGCAAAGTCGGTGACGGTGACGGCGCCTGCGAGCTCGGGGTCGCCGATTGACTGGTCGAGGAGGCCGTCGGCGACGAGTCGTTCGAGCATCCCGCTGCGATGATCGCGATCGCGACCAGTCCTGCGCATCTCATTCGGGCTCGCCGCATCGGACACTCCTCCGTCCCCCGAAGATGTGTTTGCTGCAAGCACCCTACCGGCCCGCGTATCGGATCGAAGCGGTTTGTGGGGTCTTCTTCACCTCATCGACACGTCGTGCGACAAGCGGACGGGCCATGAACCGCCCCTTTGTTGACCTAGGAAACCCTTGATCTGCGAACGCTTTCGTCACGCGGCGTCGTCCCGCGGGTGCGGTTCCGGTGTCAGATCGCCGAGTGTCCACGCGGGCTCAACCCGGAACAGCGGCTAAGTGCTGAACCGTTGAAGACTTTGCGACGAATCACGCAATTTGCTGTCGAAGCGGTTATGCTTCCGTCCACCTCTGAGCATCGGGCAGCGGATGCGCCGGTCGCGCGGGGGCCCGACGGCACGAAGGGTGAGCAACACATGCGCCAACTGACGACCGCGATGTCCGCCGCCGCCATCGGGATCCTGGTTGCCGCGTGCGGCGGCAGCAACGGCGGTGCTCCCGGCTCCTCGACCACGACGTCCACCAGGCCGCCGGTCGCGCAGGCGGCGCTGCCGGGCTTGCTGCTTACGTCCGCGGACCTCGACAGCGCCCTGGGCGCCACCGGATCGAAGAGCAAGGAAAAGAACGACAAGCTGAAGGACGACGCCGCGAAGCAGCCGTGGCCCGCGGGCTGGAAATTCCCCGACGACTGCGTCTACGCGATCGGCCCCGGGCAGGCTCCCGTGTATGCCGGTAGCGGCTACACCGCGGTAAGCGGCGACGACGAAACTGCGTCACTTCCCCCGAATTCCAACGAGCCGGACCCCGAGGTGGAACAGGTGCTGGTGCTGTTCCCGACCCCCAAGGAAGCCAACGCCTTCTACGCGACCTCGGCGCAGCGCTGGCCGGCCTGCGCCAACCGGCAGTTCACGACTCCGGCCGGGCAGGACACCCCGGAGACGGGCTGGCAGGTGGGACCGGTCTCCAACGACAACGGCACGTTGAGCACCACGCTGACGATGACAATCCGCGACAACGGCAACGTCCTGCTCACCATGACCGCTCAGCGGGCGCTGACGGTCCGCAACAACGTCGCGATCGATGTCAGCGCGATCCGCAAGGATCCCGCCGACTTGGCCGTCAAGCTCGCCGGTCAGATCGCGGGCAAGGTCGACAAGCAATAAGCCAGGACGGCTACGACGCGGATGCCACTTCCTCGATGATCTCGGCGAGGGCGAGGATCCGTTCGGCGTTGCGGACGTGCAGGCTCTCGATCATGCGACCGTCCACCGTGATGACACTCGTCCCCGCCGCCCGCGCCTCCCGGTAGGCCGTCACCACCTTGCGGGCGTCGGCGAGTTCCCGCTCCGATGGACCGAAAAGGTCGTTGGCGGGCCCGATCTGGGACGGATGGATCAAACTCTTGCCGTCGAAACCCATTTCGCGGCCCTGCCGCGCCTCGGCCCGAAAGCCGGCCTCATCGGTGATGTCGTTGAACACCCCGTCCAGGATCACCTTCCCTGCCGCCCTGGCCCCCAGCACCGCTAAGGACAACGCGGGGACGACGGGCGCGCGACCGGGCACGTGCAGGGCATGCAGGTCGTTCACCAGGTCGTTGGTGCCGATCACCAGCGCGGCCAATCGGTCACTGGCCGAGGCGATCTCTTCGGCCCGCAGGAAGGATCGCGGCGTCTCGATCATCACCCACAGCTGCAACGAATCCGGAGCGCCCAGCCTGCCCAAGGTCGCGGCCAGCGCCCGGACCTGCTCGCCCGACTCGACTTTGGGCACCAGCACGCCGTGTGCGCTCGTACCGGCCACCGCCGCCAGGTCCTCGTCGTGCCACTCGGTGTCCAAGCCGTTGATGCGCACCACGACCTCGCGGGGCGCGTAGCCGCCCGACGAGGCCGCTTCGCACACCGTCGCCCGCGAATCGGCTTTGGCGTCGGGCCCCACGGCATCTTCGAGGTCGAAGATGACCACGTCCGCGGGCAGCGATTTCCCCTTCTCCAAGGCCCGCGGCTTGTTGCCGGGCAGGTACAACGCGGAGCGGCGCGGGCGCAGGGTCGGTGCCATCGAGTGATTCGCTTCCTGTCGTCGGGCTCAACGGGTGCGTGGTGAGCGCGGCATAGGCAGAAAGTACCCTTCGGTCTTGGCGGTGTGATCGCGCAGGCGATCCGCGGGGATACAGGAGGGAGCGGCGAGTGTCATCACTTGGTTCGGCACGCACCGAAGGCGACAGCTGGGACTTGGCCTCCAGCGTCGGGGCGACCGCGACGATGGTCGCCGCGTCCCGCGCGCTGGCCTCCCGCGGGCCGGATCCGCTGCTCGATGACCGGTTCGCCGAGCCCTTGGTACGCGCGGTCGGGCACCCCTTCTTCGTCCGCATGCTGGACGGCGAAATCCCGCTCGACGACGACGATATGCCCTTCACCCTGCAGCAGCGTCGCGAGCAAATAGCCGTGCGCACCCGGTTTTTCGACGACTTCCTCACCTCCGCGAGCGGAGCCGGCATACGTCAGACCGTCATCTTGGCCGCCGGACTCGACGCCCGGGCATACCGGTTGGCTTGGTCGCCGGGCACGGTGGTTTACGAGGTCGACCAGCCCGAGGTCATCGCCTTCAAGAGCGACACGCTGGCCCGCCTCGGCGCCGAACCGACCGCCGAACGGCGGACCGTGGCTGTCGACCTGCGCGACGATTGGCCAACGGCGCTGCGCGACAAAGGCTTTGACACGTCGGTGCGCACCGCCTGGATCGCCGAAGGCCTGCTTCCCTACCTGCCGCCGCAGGCGCAGGACCGGCTGTTGGACAACATCACCGCGCTGAGCGCGCCCGGTAGCCGGCTGGCCACCGAGAACATCAGGGACATGGCCGTGTTCACCGACGAGCGAGCCCGGGCGATGCGCGCCGCGTGGCGCAAGCACGGACTGGACATCGACGTCGCCGACCTGGTGTGGCACGGGGAGCGCCACCCCGCCGGGGAACGCCTGGCGGCCACCGGCTGGGTGGTCACCCCCTACCCCACCGAGCAGCTATACGCCGACCACGGCTTCGTCATGCCGGACAACGAGATCATCAAGCGGTTCCGGCACGCCATCACCTACATCAGCGCCGAGCTGGGCTGAATGCGCTCCTAGCGGTCGGGCTTGGCGTCGCGCCATTCCCGTTCGAACGGCAGCCGCCACGCGTTCGGCGCGATCAACTGGTGAATCGCGTTGGGGCCCCACGTGCCCGGCTGGTACATCTTGGCCGGCGGTGGGTCGTCGAGCAGCTCCTGCGAACGCTCCCACAGCGATTCGATGCCCTCGGCGGTATTGAAAAGTGTGTGGTCACCGCGCATCGCGTCCAGGATGAGCCGTTCGTACGCCTCCAGCACATCGACGACGGTGTCGATCTCCTGGGAGGAGAACTGCATGGACAGCTTGTCCAGCTTCATGCCGGGGCCCGGCCGCTTGCCGTAGAACGACAACGACACCTTGGAGTTGTCGGCCAGGTCGAACGTGAGGTGGTCGGGACCTTGAGTCCCCACCCCCGAGCCTGGCGGGAACATCGTTCGCGGCGCCTCCTTGAACGCGATCGAGATGATGCGGATGCCCTCGGCCATCTTCTTGCCGGTGCGCAGATAGATGGGCACGCCGGCCCAGCGCCAATTGTCGATGCCGACCTTGAGCGCGATGAACGTCTCGGTGTCGGAATCCTTGGCCACGCCTTTTTCGTCGCGGTATCCGCCGTATTGGCCGCGTACGACGTTGGAAGGCTTGACCGGCAGCATCGACCGGAACACCTTGTTCTTTTCTTCGCTGATGGCAAAGGGTTCCAGCGCCGTCGGCGGCTCCATCACCACGAACGCCATCACCTGGAACAGGTGGGTCACCACCATGTCCTTGTAGGCGCCGGTCTCCTCGTAGAAGTTAGCCCGCTGATCCAGGCCGAGGGCTTCGGGGATGTCGATCTGAATATGGTCGATGAAGTTGCGGTTCCAGATCGGCTCGAACAGACCATTGGCGAAGCGGAACGCCAGGATGTTCTGGGCCGCCTCCTTGCCCAGGAAGTGATCGATCCGAAAGATCTGGGATTCCTCGAACGTTTCGTGCACGAAGTCGTTCAGCGCGACCGCGCTCGCCAAATCGGTTCCGAACGGTTTCTCCATCACTACACGCGAGCGGTCGACGAGTTTCGCCTCACGCAACATGGAAATGACTTCTCGCGCGGCCTTCGGCGGCACCGACAGGTAGTGCAACCGCCTGACCTTGGGGCCCAGGTTGGCTTCGGCTTCGGCGACGGCCTCCGCCAGCGCCTCCGGCCCGCGGCCCTGCGGAATGTAGGTGATGATCTTCGCGAAGTTGGCCCATTGTTCGTCCGAGAGCTTGTGGCTACCGAACGAATCGATCGCCTCTTTCGCGATCTCCCGGAATTCGTCGTCGCTGATGTCTTCCAACGACGTCGCGACGATTTGGATGTCCGGTGCAAGCTCGGACTGGTCCAGATAGGCCAGCCCGGGGAGCAACTTGCGTTTCGCCAGGTCCCCCGTCGCGCCGAACAGGACGATGACGTGCGGGTCGAGCGATTCGGTTTCGTGACGGTGCGGACGCCCACCGGCCGCCGGGTACGAGATGGTCTGCGGTTTCTTATCGGCCACCCCTGCGATACTTCCATCGCCGCGGCGTTATGTCGCGTCCCTCACTCCCCGGGCCCCTTCAACGCGGCGTTTGGCGCCCGGGATGGCAGGATCACACTCCACGGCCGGTTACCGTCCGGCTGACGGGGTATGGGGTACCGGCGGGGCGGTACCCGACCACAGTCGATGGAAAGCGATATGACGAGACCGGACAAGGACCTACGGGGTCACTCGGAGGAGCTGGAAGACATCGTTGACCAGCTCGAGGAGAAAGTCGCCGACGATCGTGAGGCCGAAGGCGTCGCCGGCAAGCCCAGCGACCGCGAGCGCGCCCCCACTCGAGGCTCCACGGAGGAGCCGCCCGACTAAGGCCTGACCGCGGACGGCGCGCCGAACCAGGCGTCGAGCGCGTCCCGAAGCCCCGCACCGGTGGAACCGCCCACCCAGGCGACATGTCCGTCCGGCCGGATCAGCACCGCATCAGGGGCCTCGACCGCGCCGAGCGCCGGAAGCTCCCACCCACCGGCGTATTCCGCGTCGATCGTCTGGACCCGGCCGATATCGAATCGGCCCGGCTCACCGAGGTTGAGCAGCACCGGCCGGGCGCGGTGTAACAGCGAGTAGACCCGCAGCGGGCCGTCGGCGCTGACGACGTCGAGATCGGGCATTCGGCGTCCGAGCAGCGGGTGTCCGTCGCCGAGGTCGTAGCGGATGTCCAGGCCCGACATCATCGCGGCGAACCGTTTGCGTGGTTCGTCCATGCCGAGGACGTCGGACATGGTGTCGCGCAAGGCCTTGGTGCGGTCGTCGGGGCGCAGGAGCGCCATCTGCGCGACCGCGTTGCGCAGCACGCGCGCGGCGACCGGGTGCCGTTCGGCGTGGTAGGTGTCGAGCAGGCTGTCGGGTGACGTGCCGTCGACCACCTGTCCCAGCTTCCAGCCCAGGTTGACCGCGTCCTGTACACCGGTGTTCAGACCCTGTCCGCCCACCGGGTGGTGCACATGCGCGGCGTCGCCGGCCAGCAGGACACGCCCCGCGCGATAGCTCGCGGCCTGTCGCGCCGTGTCGGCGAACCTGGAAAGCCAAGCGGGACTGTGGATCCCGTAGTCCGTGCCGTAGACCGCGATGAGCCCCTCACGCAGGTCGTCCAGCGTGGGTTCGCTGTTTGGTCCCAGGTGCCGCTCGGTGACCATGACACGAACCGGCCCGCCGCCCTCGGACGCGGCCAGAGAATGGACGCCGAGCGCGTCGTGGCGAATGCCCCACTCGGGCGAATCGCCGGTGCCGTAATCCATTTCGACCTCTGCGAGCAGGTAGCTGGTCGTCGGCTCCCAGCCCGGGAAATCGATACCGGCGGCTTTCCGGACGACGCTACGGCCGCCGTCGCAGCCGACGAGGTATCCGCCTCGCATGGAACGGCCATCGGACAACGTGACGTCAACACCGCTGGCGTCCTGGGCGATGCCCGTCACCTCTTGTCCCCGATGCATTCGCACCCCGAGCTCGTTTGCCCAGTCGGCGAGGATGCTTTCGATCTCGTTCTGCCACAGGGCAAGACCGTACGGATGCCGGGTGGGAAAGTCGCTGATGTCCAGCCGAATCTGGGCGAACCCGGCGACCTGGGCGACCTGGCCCCGGGCGAGAAACCGGTCGGCGATGCCGCGCTGATCGAGCACCTCGATCGTGCGCGCATGCAGACCCCCGGCGCGCGCACCGATGAGATTCCGGTCGGGGCGCCGCTCGAGGATCGCCACATCGACCCCCGCCAACGCCAATTCACCGGCCAGCATCAGTCCCGTCGGGCCGCCTCCGGCTATCAGCACCGCATGTTCGACATTCCTGGGTGACAGCACTCCCAACCCCCTGCTGTAGAGCGAAAAATGGCTTCGGCCAGCGATTGTGCGGCATCACCCTGGCCTTGCCGCAAGCCCCCCAGTGCGCTATAGGTTGAGAGTGGGAAGGTAATTCACGGACTGTCGCGCAGCGCCTCGATGGCGCGGTAGATCCGCTGCTCGCTCACCGGCCGTGGCGTGCCCAGCTGCTGCGCCCACAGGCTGACCCGCAATTCCTCGATCTGCCGCGCAACGTCGCGGACGTCCTCCGCCGCCCGCCGCACGGGTGACAGCGTGTGCGCCAGTTCTTCGTAGGCGTGCTGCACGGCGTGCACCCGCCGCATCCGATCCCGGTCCGCCTCGACCGCGGACGGCAGCCGCTCGAGGCGCCGGCGGATTGCCGTCAGGTAGCGGACTAGGTCGGACAGGTGGGCGCGACCCGTGGCCGTGACGAACGCCGGCGGCAACAGCCGGCCCAGCTGAGCCTGGACGTCGGCGATCGCGTCGGCCTGCGCGGGCGCGGGCGCACCGGGCAGGAGCAGCCGCACGTCCTGCGCGGCCGCCAGCACCTGCTGCACGCGGGCCACGATGTCGGCGGTCGCCGGCGCCAGCGCCCCGGCCGCGCCATCGCGCAGCGCGGCGAACTCGTCCCTGTTCCACACCGGACCGGCCAGCAGCGCGTCCGTCGCCGCGTCGGCGCAGTCCTCGAGCAGCGCGGCCAGGGAGCCATCCGGGTTCGCGCCGAGCACGAGCCGTGTGCGCGGATCCAATTGCCGCTCAATGGTTTTGACCGGGGACGGCACGCTCAGCCGCACCAAGCGGCGCATGCCCGGCCCCATCGCACCGTCTCGCTCCAACGGGTTCGCGAACACCCGCAGGTCGACGGCGCCGCCGGCGTCGACGAAACCGGGAAACCCGCGGACGGTACGTCCGTCGACCGTTCGCTCGATGACGGGTGGCACCGCGTCGAGGTCGTCGGGCCAGCCGCGCAGGCCGGTCCGTTCCAGCTCGGCGGCGACCGCCAGGGCGACGGCCCGGCGGGCGGGCGCGGCCAGCCGTTGTTGCAACGCGACCAGGTCCTTGCCGCGGGCGACCTCGGTGCCGTCACCGGACTCGACCGCGAAGGTCACCCGCAGGTGCGCCGGAAGCTTGTCCGGATCGAAGGCGTCGACCGGGACCGAAACCCCGGTGCGTCGGCGTAGTTCGCGCCGCAACGCCTCCAGCAGCGGCTCCCCCGCCGGGTCGATCCCAGCCAGCACGGCACGCGCGGTGTCGGGGGCGGGAACGAAGTTGCGGCGCAGGTCCTTTGGCAGTGATCGGATGAGCGCGGTCACCAGCTCCTCGCGCAGCGCCGGCACCTGCCAGGCGAACTCGTCACCGCCCAACCGCGCGAGCACGTCGATCGGCACGTGCACCGTGACGCCGTCGTCGGCGGCGCCCGGCTCGAACCGGTAGGTCAGCGGCAGCGCGACATCACCCGAACGCCAGACGGTCGGCCGCTCGGCGTCGGCCGTGTCGCCGGTGCGCAACAGGTCGTCACGAGTGAACGTGAGCAGCTGTGGTGTCTTGTGGCGCTGCTTGCGCCACCACGCGTCGAAGTGGCGCGCCGACACGACATCCGCGGGCACGCGCGCGTCATAGAACCTGTAGACCTCATCGTCACCGACAAGTAGGTCGCGGCGGCGGGCCCGCTCCTCGAGCTCCTCGAGCTCGGCGCGCAGCCGCGCGTTGTCGCGGAGGAAGCGGTGGCGGCTCTGCCAGTCCCCCTCCACCAGCGCATGCCGGATGAACAGCTCCCGCGCCACCGCCGGCTCCACGTGGGCATACCCGACGCGACGGCGCGCGACCAGTGGCAGGCCGTAGAGCGTCACCCGCTCGTAGGCCATCACCTCGCCGCGCTTGGCGTCCCAATGCGGCTCGCTGTGGGTGCGTTGCACCAGATCGCCCGCGACCCGCTCGACCACCTCGGGCTGGATCCGCGCGGCGGTGCGCCCGTAGAGGCGGCTGGTTTCGACCAGTTCCGCCACGACCACCCAGCGCGGCGGCCGTTTGGTGAGCGCCGAGCCCGGCGCGAGCAGGAAGCGCGAGTTCCGCGCGCCCAGATACTCGCGCCCGTCCTCTCGGCGCATCCCTATATGCGACAGCAAGCCGGCCAGCAGCGCCGCGTGCACCCGCGCCGGTTCGGCCGGCTCCGCGGATGCGGCGTCTTCGACGACGCCCAGGTCGCGGGCGATGCTGCGCAGTTGCCCGACCAGGTCCTGCCACTCGCGGATGCGCAGGTAGTGCAGGAACTCGTCTCGGCACATCCGGCGAAAGCCGTTGCCGGTCAGCGCTTTTCGTTTCTCTTGTAGGTATCGCCAGAGGTTGAGGTAGGACAGGAAGTCGGAACCGTCGTCGGTGAAGCGGGCGTGCTTCTGGCGCGCCGCCTCCTCGCGGTCGGTGGGACGTTCCCGCGGGTCGGGAATGGTCAGCGCGGCGGCCAACACCAGCACCTCACGCACGCAACCCTCGGCCTGGGCCTGCAAGATCATCCGGCCCAGCCGGGGGTCCACGGGCAGCCGCGCCAGTCGGCGCCCGAGGTCGGTGATGGCGCCGTGGGCGTCGAACGCCCCCAACTCCTGCAGCAGTTGCACCCCGTCGCGGATGCTGCGCCGGTCCGGCGGGTCGAGGAACGGAAAGTTCTCCACCTCGCCGAGCCGCAGCGCCGCCATCTGCAACAGCACCGCGGCGAGGTTGGTCCGCAGGATCTCGGGCTCGGTGTACCGCGGACGGGCCGCGAAGTCCTCCTCGGAATACAGGCGGATGCACACCCCGGCAGCGACGCGGCCGCAGCGGCCGGCCCGTTGCGCGGCGGACGCCTGCGAGATGGGTTCGATCGGCAGCCGCTGCACCTTCAGGCGGCGGCTGTACCGCGAGATGCGGGCGTTGCCGGGGTCGACGACGTAGCGGATGCCGGGCACGGTCAGCGACGTCTCGGCCACGTTGGTCGCCAGCACGACCCGGCGCCCGGTGTGGGGCGCGAACACCTTCTGCTGCTCGGCGGTGGGCAGCCGGGCGTACAGGGGAAGCACCTCGGTATTTCTCAGTCCGCCCAAAGCCTCTGCCGTATCACGGATTTCGCGTTCACCCGAGAGGAACACCAGGACGTCGCCGGCGGGCTCGGCCTCCAGTTCCCCGACCGCGTCGACGATCGCCTCGACCTCGTCTCGGGTCTCGGTGCGCACGACCTCGTGATCGGGGTCGTCCGGGTCGTCGGCTGTACCGCTCGACACCGGAACCTCCAACGGCCGGTAGCGAATCTCCACCGGGTACGTCCGTCCGGAAACCTCCACGATCGGCGCGCCGCCGAAGTGGTCCGCGAACCGCTGCGGCTCGATGGTCGCCGAGGTGACGATGACCTTCAGGTCGGGACGGCGCGGCAGCAGCTCGTGCAGGTAACCCAGGAGGAAGTCGATGTTCAGGCTGCGCTCGTGGGCCTCGTCGAGGATCAGCGTGTCGTAGCGCAGCAGCCGGCGGTCGCGCTGAATCTCGGCGAGCAGGATGCCGTCGGTCATCAGCTTGACCAGGGTGTGGTCGCTGACCTGGTCGGTGAACCGGACGGTGTAGCCGACCGTCTCGCCCAGCGGGCTGCCCAGTTCGTCGGCGATGCGCTGCGCGACGGTGCGCGCGGCCAGCCGCCGGGGCTGGGTATGCCCGATGGTTCCCCGGATTCCCCGGCCGGCCTCAAGGCAGATCTTGGGCAGTTGGGTGGTCTTGCCCGAGCCGGTCTCGCCGGCGACGACCACGACCTGGTTGGCGCGCAGCGCGTCGGCGATCTCCTGCCGCCGCTCGCTGACCGGGAGGTCGGGGAAGGCGATCGCCGGCACCGCGGCCCGCCGGGTGGCGACGAGTGCCTCGGCGTTCGCGATCTGCTCGGCGAATTGCCGCCGTACGTCGGGTTGCGCGCCCCGCAGGTTCCTCAGGCGCCTACCCAGGCGTGCGGCGTCGCGGGTGGTCAGACCGTCGAGGCGGGCGCGCAGTTCCGCGACGGACAATTCGGCCACTTTGGCCAGGATAGGCGCGGGCCGCATCGACCGTCGGCCGCCCTAGGGTGAACCCATGAGCCTCGTCACCTATGAGCTGGCCGACCACATCGCCACCATCACCCTCAACCGGCCCGAGGCTCGCAACGCCATCAACGGCGCCCTCCGCCGGGACTTGAATGCGGCGTGGGAGCGGTTCCGCGACGATCTGGACGCCTGGGTCGCGATCCTGACGGCCAACGGCGACGTGTACTGCGCGGGCGGCGACCTCAAGGACGGCGAGGGATCGGTCGGTACCTTCGGCGGCACCTTCTGGGAGAAGCCGACCATCAACTCCTTCGAATCCGGGATGGAGCTGTTCAAGCCGACCATCGCGGCGGTACACGGGCCGTGCATCGGCTACGGCGTGACCGGGGTGCTGTTCTGCGACTTCGTCATCGCCAGCACCGAAGCCAGCTTCTCCTTTCCCGAGGTGTCGATCGGGGTGCCGACCATAGTCGGGGCCATCCGGCTGCCCCAGCGGATCGGCTGGGCCAATGCCATGGAACTCCTGCTGACCGGTAAGCCGATGAGCGCGGCGCGGGCCAAGGAGGTCGGTCTGGTCTGGAAGCTGGTGGATCCCGACGAGCTGCAGGCCGAGGCCCGGGCGTGGGCGCGGACGCTCACCGAGGCCGCTCCCCTGGCGCAACGCGCCACCAAAGAGGTGGCGTGGCGCACGGCGAACATGGGCTGGATCGAGGCGGTCCGCTTCGGCGAGACCATGCGCAAGGTGGCCGGGGCGACCGAGGACGTCGCCGAGGGGCTGCGGGCGTGGGCCGAGAAGCGCAAGCCCCAGTGGCGCGGCCGCTAGCCGGCACAACGCGGAGCGCAACCGGCAGGACGGCAGTTCGGCCGCGAGCAGATCGGTCAGGTCCTGCACCCAGCGGCTGCACCGGCGCGCACGGACCGAGGTTTGAGGACGTGGTGGCGGACACCGCCGCGTTGCCCTTCACTGGTTGGGTGGGTGAGCGATTGCGCGCCGAACTCGGCCGGGTCCTTGCTGGTCGTGGTCCCGGCGCCGACCACGCCGAGATCGCTCTCGGAGCCGGGCCGATCGGGCGGCGGCTGGAATCGTCGATCCGCGCGTTGACCGAGCATCGAGGCCCGCGGAGCAGCATCTGCCCTTCGGACGCCGCCCGGGCCGTGGGCGGCGAGAACTGGCGCGACTTGATGGCCGCCGCCCGCGACGCCGCGCGGAAGCTGGCCAGATCGGGCGACGTGCAGATCACGCAGCGCGGCAACGTCGTCGATCCCGACGACGACTGGAGCGGCCCCATCCGCATCCGGCTGCCGCAGGCCGACAACCCTTGTGCTGCAAGATGATTCGGCGCGCCGAGGTGGTGGGGGCGCGGTAGCGCCAACCGCCGGGACCGCCGGGACCGGCGGTGTGACAGGATTTCCGCCATGAGTGCACGCAGATTTGGTCGTATTGTCGGTGTCTCGGTGGCGACGACCTGGGCAGCGCTGAGCGTCCCGGTCGCCCTCCCCACCGCCGCCGCCGATGCCTGCTCCGACGTCTCGGTGGTCTTCGCCCGGGGCACGCATCAGGAGCCCGGGCTGGGCAACATCGGCCAGGCTTTCGTGGATTCGCTCACCTCGCAGCTCGGCGGGAAGTCCGTCGACGTCTACGCGGTCAACTACCCGGCCAACGACGACTACCACAACAGCGCGAACGCCGGCTCCAACGACGCGAGCACCCACATCCAGGACACCGTCGCCAGCTGCCCGAACTCGAGGATCGTGCTCGGCGGGTACTCCCAAGGCTCAACGGTGATCGATCTGGCCACCAACGCGATGCCGCCGTCGGTCGCCGATCACGTCGCCGCCGTCGCGCTGTTCGGGGAGCCCAGCAGCGGGTTCTCGTCCATGCTGTGGGGCGGCCAGCCGCTTCCGACGATCAATCCGGCGTACGGATCCAAGACCCTCAGCTTGTGTGCCCCCGACGACCCGATCTGTTCCGGCGGCGGCAACATCATGGCGCACGTCTCCTACATCGACGCCGGGATGACCAACCAGGCCGCCACGTTCGCCGCCAACAAGATCAACCAGGGGCCGCCGGCGCGCGCCTGAACACGCCAGCCTTTCGCGCGCTCCCCTCGGCGCCGTTGCTTCTCGGCGCCCGCCGGCTGCGCGACGCGCTCCGCCTCGGTGCGCGTGTCGGCCCGGGCCGACTGCGTTGCCGCACGGTTGCGTTGCTCGGCGGTCTCGCAGGCCTCTTGATCCCCCGCCGGGCGGCCGCCTGCGCTTTCTTGGCGGTCCTCGACCGCCTCGTCGCGGACGCCCTTCAGCCTGGCGTCGGCCTGTTCCTTCCTGGTCGCGTCTTCGCGTCCAGGTGCGCGGCGCGGCCCAGCGCGCCGCTGCGTTCGGCGGGCGCCGTCCCGCGCTCCACCAGGCCACCGATATCGCCGATCAAACCCGGCTGTGACCTGGGTCACCACCTGTTGGTTCGCCCGGATCGGCGCTCTCGGCGAGTGAATTGCCCAGCAGCTCAACGGAAGTCGCGCGCCGGACGGTATCGCGCTGCGCAGCGCGTTTCCGATCGGTTACCGTCGAAGGCATGTCCAAAGTCTCCGGTAACGACCCCATCGACGACGTCACCCCAGGCGACATCATCGCCGTCGACCGCGGCTCTGGTGAACAGCCTTACAAGGTGGTGTTCAAGGACGCCACCGAGGGCGGCTACCTCCTCACGTTCGAGGCCGGCGACGGGGAAACCTTCCAGCTCCACCTGGCCGCCGGTACGACGGTGACCCGATCGCTCGAGTCGAAATGGGAATCGGCGCAGAGTCCCACCCCGCGCACCGACGCGTAGACGGCGGCCCCTGGCGCCGCAATTCCTCGCACACCCAACGCGATCGCGGCGGGATGTGCCGCCCATCGGCGGAGTAAACGCGGCCTCCCGTTTTGGGCCCGTCCTGGGCGGGAATGCAACGCCCCAACGGAGGGAGCGGCGTGAGCTATCTGGGTTTCGCCAAGGAACAGCGCTGCGCAATCTGGGTGCCTGACTGACGCGCGCCGGACCCGGTCGCACTGGGCGCGAATCTTTCGTGAACCCTGTGGCGGGCGCCCGCCGCGAAGTAGTCTGCCCTCAAAGAATGCTGGTAGCCGACGGGCGGAAGGTCGGGGCATGCGGCTGGTCGTCGATCTCAACAAGTGCCAGGGCTACGCGCAGTGCGTCCCGCTGGCGCCCGACGTACTGCAGCTCGTCGGTGAAGAAGCGCTCGCCTACGACCCGAATCCCGACGATTCCGCGCGGCAGCGGGTATTGCGTGCGGCGGCTTCCTGCCCGGTGCAGGCGATCATCCTCGAAGTGGATCCGCCGTCGGACCGGGACACCGTATGAGCACGGGTTCGTTGGTCAGCCAGCTGGTCGACACGTTCAGAGCCGAGGGCCGGATCGTCATCGTGGGAGCCTCCCTGGCCGGCTTGCGCGCCGCGGAAGCGCTGCGCGAGACGGGGTTTCGGGGCCAGTTGACCATCATCGGCGACGAGCCCCACGAACCCTACGACCGACCGCCGTTGTCCAAGCAGGTTCTGAAGGGCTGGGTGCCCGCCGACCACACCAAGCTTCCCCGCCTGCGTCCCGTCGACGCGCAGTGGCGGCTCGGCGTGGCGGCGGTGGGGCTGGACCGGTCCAATCGCCAGGTGTTGCTGGCCAACGGCGAGAAGGTCGACTACGACCGGCTGCTGATCGCCACCGGCACCAGGGCGCGGCCCTGGTTCAACCCCGAAGAGGCAGCTCTGGAGGGGCTGTTCACCGTGCGCACCTGCGACGACGCGGCGAAGCTGGCAGCGGCCCTGAAGGCGCGGCCGCGCCGGGTGCTCATCGTCGGCTCGGGTTTCGTGGGATCGGAGATCGCCTCGGTGTGCCGCGATCTCGATCTACCGGTGAGCGTCGCCGAGCGCGGCAAGGCACCCCTGACGGGCGCCCTGGGCGGCGTGATCGGCGACATCGCCGCGCAGATGCAGATCGAGGCGGGCGTCGACCTGCGCACCGGTGTCGCGGTCGACGGCCTCGACGGTGACGCCGACGGCCACGTCCGCGCCGCCCGCCTGTCCGACGGCACGGTGCTCGAGGTCGACGTCGTCGTGGCCTCACTGGGCTCGATCCGCAACGTTGAATGGCTCGAGGGGGCGCAGCTCGCGAGCGGATTTTGGGGGGTGGCCTGCGACGCCGGCTGCCGCGCGTTCGACATCAACGGCGTGGTGACCGACAACATCTTCGTCGCCGGCGACGTGGCGCGCGCCCCGCACGTGCTCTACGAGTACCAGTTCATGTCGCAAGAGCATTGGGACAACGCCGTTTTCGGTGCCGCGGTGGCGGCCAACAACATGATCAGCGTCGAGACGGGACGTCGGCCGCACCTGCCACTGCCCTCGTTCTGGTCCGGGCAGTTCGGCGTCAACATCAAGAGCGTCGGCGTGTGCTCGTTCGGCGACGAGATCGTCTTCACCCAGGGCTCGGTCGAGCAACGCCGCTTCGCGGCCGCCTACGGTCACCGGGGCCGCGTCGTCGGCGCGGTGACGTTCAACCACGGCAAGTGGCTGCCCTACTACGCCTCCCTCATCGAGCGATCCGCCCCGTTTCCGCCGCCGCCACCGGGCTACGACCGTCCCGCCATCTTCGAGCCGATGCCGGCCCGATTCCCCGACCCGCGCGAACGGACGGACATCCCCGACGTGGTGCTCACCGGGCACGACCCGACCTCGCGGGGCGCCGAATTCCGGCCCCGGATCCGCTGACGGGAGACGACATTGGACGCCGCGACCGCCTGGGCCGAAGCGATGAAGTTCGAGAACCGGCCGAACCCCTACCCGTATTTCGAAGAGCTGCGCAAGGCGCCGGTAGCCAAGGTCGCCGACAAGACCTACGTGGTCACCGGCTATCCCGAGTTGCTCATCCTGGCCCACGACCCGCGAATCAGCTCCGACATTCGCCGCAGCCCAGCGGATTTCGGCGTCGAGAAGCCCGACCCCGAGCCCGGCAGCGGACACATGCAGGCCTACGGCCGCGAGCCGAGCATCATCGTCTCCGACCCGCCCGATCACGACCGGGCCCGGCGCCAGGTCATGCGCCACTTCGGCCCCCCGCATTCCCCCGACGTCATTCCCGACATGGAACCGCTTGTCGTGCGGCTGGCGAACGACCTCCTCGACAAAACCAAGGCGCGCGGCGCCACCCGCGTGGACGTGGTGGAGGAATTCGCCTACCCGATCCCCGTCGCCGTCATCTGCAAGATCCTTGGCGTACCCGTCGAAGACGAGCCGATGTTTCACTCCTGGATCTTCGACTTCATGATGGGCCTCGACCTGGGTCCGGAGGGCGCCACCGAGGAAGGGCGCGCGCTCGCCGAGCGGGGCCGCGCGGGCACCGCCGCCTTGCTGGCGTATCTGGGCGACCTGGTGCGCAGGTATGCGACGAACCCGGGCGACGGCTTGCTGTCCAGTTTGCTGCACGATGACGGCCCGGACGGCCCGATGTCGTTGCAGGAGGCGACATCCAACGCGATGCTGCTGCTCGTGGCCGGTCACGACTCGACGGTCAACACCATCAGCAACTGCGTGATGACGCTGCTGCGCAATCCCGGCTCGTGGGAACTGGTTCGGCGGCGCCCCGAGCTCATTCCCCGCGTCATCGAAGAGGTGCAACGGCTGCAGTCGGCGGTGCAGTTCTTTCCCAGCCGCAGTGCGACCGCCGACATCGAGGTCGGCGGAACCGTGATCCCCGCGGGCTCGGCGGTGTATCTGATTTACGCCGCCGCCAACCGGGACCCGCGTCGGTTCGACAGCCCGGATCGCTTCGATCCGCTGCGGCCCGACAACGAGCATTTCGGTTGGGGCAGCGGCATTCACACCTGCATGGGCGGTCCGCTGGCGCGGCTGGAGGTCAACCTGGCGCTGGAGGTCTTCGTGCGTCGCGTCGACTCTCCGAAGCTGGTGGTCGACCCGCCGCAATACCGGCACAATCAGGTGTTCCGCGGGCCACGCCATCTCTGGGTGGACTTCGCGGCGATCGGTGATTGAACGGCCTACCGGCCGATCGTGACGGGGTCACCGACGTGGATGACGCCACCGGTCACCACCGCCAGATATGCACCCGCGCACGGCTGAGCGCCGTGACCGCCCGTATCCCAACGGTTTTCGGCGGCGGGTGTGCGGAGCGCCTGCGCGGCGCGCGGCAGTGGGCCGTGCTCGAGCGTCGGTACGACGCAGCGCGACGTTGCCGTCAGGACACGCAGCCTCGCCTCGCCGACCGCGATCTCACCGCCGACCCAGTCGTTCTCCACATAGGGAGGGCAACCCGGCGGCGTCGCGACCACCAGGTTCGGGCGATACCGCAGGGCCTCGACGCCGATGTGTTCGAGCGTGGCGGTCGTGATCGCGTGCAGCGGGGCTTCGTCGGTGAACGAGTCGCCCGGCGTCGCCTGCGCGATCTCCAAGATGCGGCCGCCGACTTCGGCGTCCAGGCCCAGTTCGAGCAGCTGCTCGGGGTCCGGGCGCACCAACGTCGCGCCGTCGGGGCGCTGGGTGACCAGCCGGACCGATCGCCCCAACAGCTGCGAGAGCCGATCATCGATGCCAGGGTCGTCGGCCGCCACCCTCGTCCCGTCGGGCAGCTCGATGTGCACCCCGCCGTCGTGGCGGCTGGCCGTGCACTTCAACAGCCCGCGCCAGAGCCGGGCGTTCTTGGCGCTGGCCACGTGACCGGTAGTGGTGTCGAGGAGGGCAAGCCGGCGGTCCCCCTCGGCGCCGTGTTCGTCGACGAACATGCTCGGCACGGTCTCGCCGAGCATCGACTTCACCGGGTAGCGAAGCAGGCTCTCAACCCGCATCTCGCCCGCGGCTTGACCTGAAAAGGCCGTCGGCTGCTCCACTGGCTGTCCCCACCTAGCGACCCTGCCCGCATTGTCTGGATCAGACTATGCGGGCAGGGCGCGGAACTCAGGTGGTGGGTCTGAGAACGATCAGCCCGGGCAGTACGTCGACTCCGCCGCGCTGACCCAGCCGGTCATGTCGGCGAACGAGAAGCCCTTCGCGCTCATGCCGGAATGCAGGTCGGCGGCGATCGCATCCGGCGTCTTGCCGGCCATCCGGTCGGCGCACACCGCGTGTCCCAGCGCGATCATGTCCGAGTCACTCGACGAGGGCCACGTGAACCCGAGGTTGTGCAATTTCGTCAAGTAGGCGTCGTCGGTGCTGTCGGCCGAGGCAATTGCGGTGCTCGCGGTCAGGGCAGCGCCAATCATCACGGGAATCGTCAGTTTGGCCAGCAAACGCGGTGCAAGCATTTCACGACCTTCTTTTCTTGTCGGTGTTGAGGGTGGGGCCAGTATATGAGTGGGCGGCGTGAACAGATATTAAAACTAAGAAAATTGCGGTGCCCGCACTACAGGTTGCCGGACCACTATTCCGTGGTCGTATTGCCAACTCGATGGCGCTGTCCTGCAGCTGAACCGGCTTGGCGAGATCCAAAGTGAAAGGCACCTAGAGAGCGAAAGGCTGGCATTTCGGGTCGCCGATATAGCCAGATGATGCCGTGTTGGTGACGCGAGCGTTAGCGGCACGATAATTTCGAACTTCCTACCGACACCGACCCTAAAATGACGCACCAGCATACAAATATCATACGAAACAATTGACCGCGACATCTGTCGATATCGGACGCGTTTGTCGCCGCGGAAAACGGGTGCACGACACCGTCAGTGTGGGAGCAGCCGCTGCTTCTGTTCGAGGAACTCGTCCTCCGTGATGATCCCCGCGTCCCGCAGGGAGGCCAGCTCGCGCAACTCGGCGGCGATGCTGGTGATCGGGCCACCGGCCGGGACTTGCGGCGCCGCGGGGGCACCCTCGGTCGCCTTCTGCGTGGAGGCCCTGATTCGCTCCGCGCGACCTGCGCCGCCCGTGCCGGCTATGGCACGCCCGGCCATGCTCGCCGCGGCCATCTCGCCGAACAAGCTCCCGGTGCCTGCGGACGAGGCTGGAGCGGCGGCGCCCACGGTGGTGGCGGGCAGGGCCAGAGCGGCCGGGCGCACCGCGGGGGCGGCGGCCGCCCAGGCCGGCGGCACCGACATTGCGCCGACCGTATTGGCCTCGCCCAGGGAAGCCGTCGCCGCCGAGCCCCCCGCCAGGTTGGTGATGACCGGGAAAGGCGTCGGGGGCACCGGCGCCGAGCCGGGCCAGGACTGGACCCCCGCCCAGCCGCTGACGATGTCGTCGGTGTGGAAACCGGTCAACGCCCCGGAGACGTCGTAGGGAAGCGCCACGATGGCGGCGGCGAGCCCCGCCGTGCCGACTTCTGGGTCGACGAACACCGCGCTCAGGTCGGCTGCCAGCCCCAGCAGGTCCCGCCCGCCGAAGCCGAAATCGAGGGGGCTCGCGAGGTTGAGCAGCGCATTGGGCGCCGCAGAGAAGGCTTGTGCCGACGACAGGGCGTTTTGCACCTTGCCGGCCGACGTGCCTGCGGCCTGGGTCAGGGCGGCGGCCTGCCGCACCGATCCGCCCGAATCGGTGCTCGGTTCCGGCGGGGCGAACGGCGTCAGCCTCGCCGCCGCCGCCGACGCCGCCGCGTAGGCGTACATGGCCCCGGCGTCTTGGGCCCACATCTCCGAATATTGCGCCTCCGTGGTCGCGATCGCCGGCGTGTTCTGCCCGAAGACGTTCGTCGCGATCAGGGACATCAGCAGGCTGCGGTTGGCCGCGATCACCGGCGGCGGCACCGTTTCGGCGAACGCCGCCTCGTACGCCGCCGCGGCGGCTTTGGCCTGGTTGGCGGTCTGTTCGGCCTGCGCCGCGGCGCTGCGCGTCCAGGTCACGTACGGGGCGGCCGCGGCCGCCATCGCCTCCGCCGCAGGCCCGAGCCACGGCCCGCCGGTCAGCGCCGTGACCTCCGCCTGGTAGGAGGTCGCCGCGGAATGCAGGGCGACGGCCAGCGCGTCCCAGGCCATCGCGGCGGTGAGCAGCGGCGCGGCACCGGGGCCGGTATACATCCGCGCGGAGTTGATCTCCGGAGGCAGTGCTGCGAAGTCCATGTCGTCGTCTCCTCCGGACGGGTTAACAGGTAGCCACGGCGTTAACGGCTCGTTGCGGGCGGTAGGGGGATTGCCCAACGGGCAGCAAACAAATCTTGTTTCCTCTAGTAGTACAGGTCCGGCACCGGTGGATAACCGGGTGCTGCCCCCTTACCCCACATCGTCCTCCCTGAGAACACCGATAAATTACCCTCGCAGCGCAGTGGAGCCTGTCAACGCCACGGAGCGGCCTCGGGCTTTGCCCGTGCGGGCCCAGCCAATCAGAGCGGACCGGCGCGACATGGCGGGTCTGCTTGGATCGATATCGGATACCGCGAGTGAGGGCGGAGCGGATGAAGTTCGTGATGGCGAGCTACGGGGGGCGCGGCGATATCGAGCCCTGCGCCGCGATCGGCCGGGAGCTCTCCCGCCGAGGCCACGACGTCAGCCTGGCCGTTCCGCCGGACAAGGTGGGTTTCGTCGAGTCGGCGGGGCTGGCCGGGATCGCTTACGGGCCCGACACTCAACGCGCCATGATCGCGGCGAGGGAACTCCTGGGCCACTTCCATGGCATTGGCGCAGCGCCGCAAGTGGCTGACCGGGTCCACCGAATCTGGTTGGAGAAGAGCACGACCCTGACGGCACTAGCCCAGGGAGCGGACCTCCTCCTGGGGCACATGAACGACCAGGCGTTGGCGGCCAACGTCGCCGAATATCACGGGATCCCGTTCGCCGCGCTACACGTCTTCCCGGCTCGGATCATGCCCTCAAGTGATGTGTATTCGCGGATCGCCGGGGATGCGGCGGACGCGCAACGTCGTGAACTCGGATTGCCGCAGGCGGCCGCGCCGGCGCGCTCGGAAAGCGGATTGCTCGAACTTCAAACCTATGACGAACTCTGCTTGCCGGGGCCCGCGGCCGAATGGGTCGAGCCCGGCGGTCGGCGGCCCTTCGTCGGCTCCTTGACGCTGGAGTTGCCAACCCATTTTGACGACGAGGTGCTGACCTGGATCGCCGATGGGACGCCGCCGGTCTACTTCGGTTTCGGCAGCACCCCGATTGATTCTCCCGCCGAGACGGTCGCCGTCATAAGCGCGGCCTGCGCGCAGTTGGGTGAGCGGGCGTTGATCTGCGCCGGCGCCAACGACTTTCGCCGCGTTCCACGGTCGCCTCACGTCAAGGTGGTGGATGCGCTGAATTACGCGGCCATCTTTCCCGCCTGCCGCGCAGTGGTCCACCACGGGGGCTCGGGCACTACGGCTGCGGGTCTGCGCGCCGGGGTTCCGACGCTGATTCTCTGGACGGTGTGGGACCAGCCGATGTGGGCAGAGGGTATCGAACATTTGGAAGTCGGCGCCGGGCGGGGCTTTTTCGATAGCACCCTGGACTCACTAGTCGCCGACCTGCGCTCGATCCTTACTCCGGAATGTGCCGCCCGAGCCCGAGAGGTGGCCGCGCGGATGACCAAACCCGCCGAAAGCGTCGCGAAGGCCGCCGATTTGTTGGAAGACGCCGCGGGGTCGGGGTGATCGGCGGGTGGATCCAATCGGTGGTGCAAAGCCGCCGGGTCGTGTAGAAGGTTCTGGTGCAGGTTCCGCCTTCTGAGCCTCTCGAGCCGTCGATCCTCTACGAGTCGATGATCAGGCGGTGGTATCGACGGACGTCGGCCGAGGGGCACATCAGAGTGCCGGCCGTCCCGAGCCTGATCGACGAGTACGTGCAATTGTGCGCCAACGTTTGCGCCACCCTGGGCGTCTGGCACACGCCAGAACAGTCCGCGCAGCTGCGGATCTCGCTGGAGGCCGAGCTGGCGAAGGGCTTCAAGGCATCCCCCCGCTCGGACGTCGTCATCTCGTTCAGCGCCCCCTTCGGGACGAGCGTCAACATCCGCGTCAAAGCCGAATGGCGGACGCTCGACGCCGCCTACGACGAATGGGTGGACGTGCGCCCGGGGCCACTGTTCGGCACCGAGCCCGACGCGCGGGTACTCGCTCTGGCCGCCGAAGCGGCTGATCCGACGACCTACCGCGTGCTGGACGTCGGGGCGGGGACCGGCCGCAACGCCCTCGCGCTGGCCCGTCGCGGCCACCCCGTGGATGCGGTCGAGATGGCCGCGAAGCTGGCCGACATCATGCGCGCGGAGGCGCAGAGCGAATCGCTGGCCGTGCGGGTGATTCAGAGCGATGTCTTCACGGCGATGGAAAGCGTCCACGACGAATACCAGTTGATGGTGCTCGCCGAGGTGGTGCCCGACTTCCGCACGACCCAGGAGCTGCGGGGCATGTTCGAACTGGCCGCCGAATGCCTGGCTCCCTCGGGACGATTGCTGTTCAGCACGTTCCTGCCCCGCGACGGCTATGTGCCCGACGATTCCACGCTGCAGTTCGGCCAGCAGTGCAACACCATGATCTACACGCGCGACCAGATGGCGACTGCGGTGGCGGGCCTGCCCCTCGAGCTGATCGCCGACGACTCCGCGTACGAATACGAGAAGGCCCACCTGCCCGCAGGCGCCTGGCCGCCCACCGCGTGGTTCGAGGGGTGGGCCAATGGCCTTGACGTGTTCGACGTCGAGCGCGAGCACTCGCCGATCGAGTTGCGTTGGCTCATCTACCGCAAGACGGACTGAGCGCCCGTTCTAGGCGGACAAGTCGCGGGTTGCCGGCCCCTCCAGCAGGGTGCCATCCGGGGCGAAGCGCGAGCCGTGCAACGGACATTCCCAGGCCTTGTCGGCGTCGTTCCAGTTCACGATCCCGCCGAGGTGCGGGCAGACCGGGGAAACGACATGTTCGGTGCCGTCTACCCGGCAGCGCGCCTCCAGATGCCACGGGGGCCCACTCACCACGCCGCCTTCGTCCGCGCCGGGGCTGCGGCGGCCGGTGCGCAGCAGCGGGGTGATCCAGCCCTTGGCCAGATCGAAGCCCACCTCGAGGTTGGCCTGCATGGCGGTCGGCAGCCCGGTCAGCTCATGGGGGCTCCAGCTGGCGAACGCCTTGGCCCAGTCCATTCGCCCGCCCAGGATGCGGCCGGACAGCGCCAGCGCCGCGGCGGCGCCGTTCGTCATCCCCCACTTGTTGAATCCTGTTGCCACAAAGATGGTTTCGGTCTTGGGCAGGATGGGTCCGACGTAGGGCAGCTGGTCGATGGGCGTGTAATCCTGCGCCGACCAGAAATGCGTCTGCTCGGCACCCGGATAGTGTTTGCGGGCCCACGACGCCAGTTCCCCGAGCGCCTGCGACGGGCTCTTCTTGCGGCCCACGGTGTGGCCGGCCCCGCCCACGATCAGCCGCTCCTCGTCCGCGACGGGTGCGTAACGCACCGATCGGGTCGGCGAGTCGGTGGAGATCATCATCGGCCGGGTGATGTTGCCGGGGACCTTGAACGCCATGCAGTAGGACCGGCTCGGCTTCACGCGCGCGAAGTATCCCCCGCGGTCCAGGATCGGGATGCCGGTGGCGAGCACCAGCTGCTGGGCCTCGAGTTCCACGTCTCGCTCGGCGGCGTCGTTGACGTGTACGCGCACGCGGTCGCCGCGGCTGGACACCCGCCGGACCCGGGTGTGCTCGACGAGGCGGCCGCCGCGGCCGAGCAGTTCCGCCGCCAGCGCGTCAAGGAATGGCATGGGATCGAACTGCGCCTGGTCGGGCAGCCGCACCCCGCCGTGGTAAGGGAACGGCACGTCAGGGTCGTCGTCCCAAACTGCGGGCAGCCCAACCGCCTGGCAGGCCTGGAGCTCCAGTCGCGCCGATGGCACGCCCTTGGCGGACTGGGCGTAGGTGTAGGCGTCCTCGCGCTGCACCGCGATGCCATGCGACTCGCAGTAATCGATGACCCAGTCCTGGCCTTCGCGATTTCCGTCCACGTAGGCGCGGGCCAGGTCCCTGCCATGTCTGGGCAGGATCTTCGACAGGTGGGTGGCCTGCAGCAGGCTGATCTTCGCCGTGGTGTTCCCGGTGGCGCAGGCCCCGACGGTGCGAGCCTCGAGCACCAGCACGTCCTTGCCGGCGCGGGCCAACAGCACCGCGGTCATCAGCCCGGTGATGCCTGCACCCACGACGATGACATCCGCGGAGCGGGGGCCTTGGTCAAGCTGGCTTGCGGCCCAAGGCTGTTCGCCTCGGTTGGTCATCCATAACGACGTCACGGGTGGGCTAATACCCCTGCCGAACCCGGGGAAACACCGCCGCGGCCCGGCGGGCGGCGTCACGCCCGCCTCAGCTGCGCTTTCGCCTCCCTGACCGATTCTTCCGCGGCGCGGCCGGCCCGCTTGGCCCGGTCGAAGGCCGCTTCGGCGCGTTCGAGTTCGCGCTCGGCGGTCCGCAACGCGGCGAACGCCTCGCCGCGACGCCTCCGGGCCGCATCGCGCTCGGCGCGGCGGTCGGACTGTGCGGCGTCGGCGTCGGCCGCCTTGCGCTCGGCGGCCGTAACGGCCGCCGTCAGTTTTTCGAGACGCCGCTGCGCGGCGACGTCTCGCGCTGACCGCTTGCCGGATTGTGGCGGGGATTTCGCCGGCCGCTTCCCGGCCTTGGCGGTGCGGGCGGAGGTCGTCGATACCGTGCTCGCGGCGCCGAGGTCGCCGAAACCCGACCACTGCTCGGGGCGCGCCAGCCGGCCGAGCCGCTGCCTGACCTCCGGTTCGGCGATGGCGGCTTGCAGCGTGCTGGCGATGTCGTCGCGGACGGCCGAGGACGGCTGTTTGACGCCGGCCGCGTCGAGTGCGGCCCGCATGAGCTCGCCGATGAGCCGGTGCTGCTGGGCCGACAAGTCCCGGATGCGTGCCCCGTCCATGGCGGCGTGCGCGGCGCGCAGCTCGTCACCCAGCGCCGCCAGCCGCCGCCCGGTGTCGCGGTGCCGCAGCGCGAGCCGATTGACGATCCACGCCGCCGTGGTTGGCTTGTTGCAAGCGGAAATTCGCTTGGCCGCCGTGTCGTCCCCGCGGCGTTTGGCCGCGGCGGTCAATCTGGTGCGCTCCGCGGTGAACTCCTTTGGCGTTGCCCAATAAAGGCTGTCCAGTTCGTCGTCGGCCATGACGCCATGATCCACGCGCCGGGGCTCGGTCGGTTTAAAAACCGCACCTCCGTGGCACCTGAAGGACAACATCGTCGCGCCGGGAGGCGAGCGACTTCGGCCCGGCACCAACAGAAGGCAAGGATCCCTCAGCTCGATGACGCCCAAGACCGGTGGTCGGCCCGCTCCCCGGATCCCCCGGGATCGCCGGTTATTGGTCGCCGTTTCGGCGGCCGTCGTACTGGTGGGCGCCGTCGTGATCGCGGTGTCCCTCGGTTGCTTCGGCGGCGGTGGGTGCGGTCACCGCAGTGCCTCGTCCAAGGCCTCGGGGCCGGCTCAGGTGACGATCACGCCGGCCCCCGACGCGCACGACGTCGATCCGGTCGCGCCCGTGATGGTCAAGGCCGACACCGGAACGCTGACCGACGTCCGAATGGTCAACGAAAGCGGCAAATCGGTGCAGGGCGTGACGACACCCGACAACACCGTGTGGAAGCCCACCGTCCCCCTGGGCTACGGCCGCACCTATACGCTGACGGTTACCAGCCGCGGTCCCAACGGCATTGCGTCCACCCAAGTTTCGTCATTTTCGACGCTGAAACCGTCCAACCAGACCAAGGTGTCGTTCACCACCACGTCGGAGGCCGTCCTCAAAGATGGCGGCACGTATGGGGTCGGGACGGTGATCGTCGCGCACTTCGACGAACAGATCGCCGACCGCGCCGCCGCCGAGCGCCAGCTGGCGGTGACCACCAACCCGAAGGTGGAGGGTTCGTGGTACTGGGTCGACGACCAGAACGCCCATTGGCGCCCGGAGCACTACTACGCCCCGGGCACGACCGTCACGGCCGAAGCCAAGATCTATGGAATCTCTTTGGGCAATGGCCTATTCGGGCAGGACGACACCAAAGTGTCGTTCCGGATCGGCGACGCCCACGTATCGATCGCCGACGACGCGACTCATCAGGTCAGCGTCTTCGACAACGGAGCCCTGGTCCGCACGATGCCCACCTCGATGGGGATGGGCGGCACCGAAAACGTCGGCGGCAAGAGCATCTCGCTGTGGACTCCCCCGGGCGTCTACACGGTGCTCGACAAGGGGAACCCCGTCGTCATGGACTCCTCCACGTTCGGGCTGCCGAAGAACTCCCGCCTGGGCTACCGCGAGACCATCAACTGGGCCACCAAGATCAGCACCGACGGCATTTACCTGCACGAGCTGGACGCCACGGTGTGGGCACAGGGCCATCAGGACACCTCGCACGGCTGCCTGAACCTCAACGCCGACAACGCGAAATGGTTCTACGACTTCTCCGTGCCCGGCGACGTGGTCGAGGTCCGCAACAGCGGCGGCCCGCCGCTGACGCTGGCGCAGAACGGTGACTGGACACTCAGCTGGGACGACTGGCGCAAAGGCAGCGCCCTGAAGCCCCAGACGTGACGCGGTTCATTCGTCACCGCCGGTTGTGCCCCACTTCACAGTAAAGTCTTGACTCGATCCAAATAAGTGCGTCATATTGGTGCGGTGTCATCGACGGCCGATTACGCGGAACGACTGCGCATGGCCGATCTCCGGGTGACCCGACCCAGGGTCGCGGTGCTGGAGGCCGTCGACGCCCACCCGCACTCCGACACCGAGACGATCTTCTCGGCCGTCCGCGTGGGCCTCCCCGACGTGTCCCGCCAGGCGGTTTACGACGTCCTCAACGCGCTGAGCTCGGTCGGTTTGGTGCGTAGGATCCAGCCCTCCGGGTCGGTCGCCCGCTATGAGTCGCGGGTCGGCGACAACCACCACCACGTGGTGTGCCGGTCCTGCGGCGTGATCGCCGACATCGATTGCGCCGTCGGCGAGGCGCCCTGTCTCACCCCGTCGGACGACAACGACGTTCTGGATGGCTTCGTCCTGGACGAGGCCGAGGTCATCTACTGGGGCGTCTGCCCCGATTGTTCGACTGCAGGTTCCTAGATCGCAGCCCCATCACCCCCTAAGAAAGGAATGCTGTGTCCTCCGATATCTCCCAAGGCCGGCCGCCCCATGAGGACAGCAACACGGCTAGCGCCAGCGAGAGCGAAAACCCCGCTATCCCGTCCCCCAAGCCGAAATCGAATGCGCCGCTGACGAACCGGGACTGGTGGCCCGACCAGGTCGACCCGTCCATGCTGCAGCCGCACAACCCGAAATCGACCCCTTACGGCGAGGGCTGGAACTACGCCGAGGAGTTCGCCAAGCTCGACGTCGACGCGCTCAAGGCGGACGTCATCTCGGTGATGACCACCTCACAGGACTGGTGGCCCGCCGACTACGGCCACTACGGCGGCCTGTTCATCCGGATGAGCTGGCACGCCGCGGGCACCTACCGCATTTTCGACGGCCGCGGCGGCGGCGGACAGGGCATGCAGCGGTTCGCCCCGCTCAACAGCTGGCCGGACAACGTCAGCCTGGACAAGGCCCGCCGGCTGCTGTGGCCGGTCAAAAAGAAGTACGGCAACAAGATCTCCTGGGCCGACCTGATCATCTTCGCCGGTAACTGCGCCCTGGAATCGATGGGCTTCAAGACTTTCGGCTTCGCCTTCGGCCGCGAGGACGTCTTCGAGCCCGAGGAAATCCTGTGGGGTGAGGAGGACACCTGGCTGGGCACCGACAAGCGGTACTCGGGCAAACGTGACCTCGCCCAGCCCTACGGTGCGACCACGATGGGTCTGATCTACGTCAATCCCGAAGGCCCGGAAGGCAAGCCGGATCCCATCGCCGCGGCCATCGACATTCGCGAGACGTTCGGCCGCATGGCGATGAACGACGAAGAGACCGCCGCCCTCATCGTCGGCGGGCACAGCTTCGGCAAGACCCACGGCGCCGGTAGCGGCGATCTGGTCGGGCCCGAGCCGGAGGCGGCCCCGATCGAGCAGCAGGGCCTGGGCTGGAAGAGCTCGTACGGCACCGGCGTGGGCAAGGACGCGATCACCAGCGGCCTGGAGGTGGTCTGGACGCCCACCCCGACCAAGTGGGACAACACCTTCCTGGAGACCCTGTACGGCTACGAGTGGGAGCTGACCAAGAGCCCCGGCGATGCTTGGCAGTTCGTCGCCAAGGACGGCGCCGGTGCGGGCACCATCCCCGACCCCTTCGGTGGGCCGGGCCGAGCGCCGACGATGCTGGTCACCGACATCTCGATGAGGGAGTCCCCGATCTACCGGGACATCACCCGCCGTTGGCTCGACCACCCCGAAGAGCTGACGGAGGCGTTCGCCAAGGCCTGGTACAAGCTGCTGCACCGCGACATGGGACCGATCAGCCGCTACCTCGGGCCGTGGATTCCCGAACCGCAGCTGTGGCAGGACCCGGTTCCCGCCGTCGACCACGAGTTGGTCGACGACAGTGACGTCGCCGCGCTGAAGAGCAAGGTCCTCGAGTCGGGCCTCTCGGTTCCCCAGCTGGTCAAGACGGCCTGGTCGGCGGCCGGCAGCTATCGCAACACCGACAAGCGCGGCGGCGCCAACGGCGCGCGCCTGCGCCTGGAGCCGCAGCGGAACTGGGAGTGCAACGAGCCGTCGGAACTCGACAAGGTGCTGCCCGTGCTGGAGAAGATCCAACAGGACTTCAACGGCTCGTCGTCCGGCGGCAAGAAGATCTCGTTGGCCGACGTGATCGTGCTGGCGGGATCCGCGGCGGTCGAGAAGGCGGCCAAGGACGCCGGCTACGAGATCGCCGTGCACTTCGCGCCTGGACGCACCGACGCCTCGCAGGAGAACACCGATGTGGAGTCGTTCGCGGTGCTCGAACCGCGGGCCGACGGTTTCCGCAACTACATCCGGCCCGGCGAGAAGGCACCGCTGGAACACCTGCTGATCGAGCGGGCATACCTGTTGGGAGTGACCGCCCCGGAGATGACGGTGCTCATCGGCGGGTTGCGTGCCCTCGGCGCCAACCACGGCGGCACCAAGCACGGGGTGTTCACCGACCGGACCGGCGCGTTGACCAACGACTTCTTCGTCAACCTGCTCGACATGGGTACGGAGTGGAAGCCGTCGGAGACCACCGAGAACGTGTACGAGGGCCGCGACCGGTCCTCGGGCGCGGTCAAGTGGACGGCGACCGCGAATGACCTTGTGTTCGGGTCGAATTCGGTGTTGCGCGGGTTGGCCGAGGTCTACGCCCAGGATGACAACCAGGGGAAGTTCGTGGAGGACTTCGTCGCGGCGTGGGTCAAGGTCATGAACAACGACCGGTTCGATCTGAAGTAAGACCGCCATAGCAAGCGGCGCCCCGCGGGCCATCGGGTCGCGGGGCGCCGTGCGTCAGGTGAGTGATCGGTCGACTCGCGACACATAAACGGCGCACACGACACGCCGCGAACACTCGCCGTGGTTTATGTCTCGTGGTCCTCGGGCGCCGGCCGACCGGCTGAATCAGCGGGTGCTGGTGCGGTCACCATTCGCCGCGGGCCACGAGCACCTCGCGGAGCACATCCGCCCGATCCGTGATGATGCCGTCGACGCCGCTATCGAAAAGTGCGTGCATGGTGTCCGGGTCGTCGACCGTCCAGGCGTGCACCTGGCGTCCGGACTCGTGCAGGGCGCGGACGAGTCCGCGCGTGATGATCGGTATCCGACCCAGCCGTGGCGGCAGCTGCAGGCAGTCACTGTCCCGCAACAGCTGCCAGGCATAGGCCCGGCTTGCCGGCGTTTGGGCCGCCGGCAACGCCAGGAACGCGCCGATACCCGCCGAACTGGCCACCCGCCTGGACAGCAGCCTCAGCGCCCGACGCCGACGGCGTTCGGAAAACGAGGTGATCAACACCCGGTCGTGCGCCTTCATTCGCTCGATCACCTCGACGGTGGGAACGACGGCGGACGCGGACTTGATATCGATGTTGACCCGTATGTCCGGCAGCGTGGCGAGGAGCTCTTCGAGGGTCGGTATCGATTCTCCCGCGCCCAGATGCAGGTGGCGGACGTCGCGCCAATCCGAGCGGTCGATGGCGCCCGTTGCGCCCGCGTCCGACCTGAAGGCGCGGTCGTGCAGGATCACGGCGACGCCGTCGCGTGTCGCCCGAACGTCGGTCTCGATGTATCGAAACCCAAGCTTGGCCGCCTCGCAGAACGCTCCCATGCTGTTCATCGGCCACTTGAACGACGTAAACCCCCTGTGCGCCATGGCGATTCGCCCGGCACTACGCAGAAACTGCACGGTGGGCACGCCGCGATCAGCCATCAGCCGCCTGCACGGCTCACCGATCCAGGCCCCATTGGCCGTAGTCGGCCGCCAACACCTCGTCGATGTCGACGTTGATCCCGCCAAGGAGCGGGCTTGGGTTGCTTGGGCTGTTGACCACGGACTGGTAAAGAACCGCGGCGGGTTCGCGCGCGCCGTGCGACCACGACTTCGTCTGCCAAGCCCACCGGTGCCCGGGTGTGGTCGAGTTCCCGACGACGCCGTCCCGGATCGCCCAGCCGCACGCGTTGGCATGCCCGTAGATGCCGGTGCGGCCCACGCCCAGCGCGGAGTTGATGCCCCGAAACCACTGCACCGCAACGCTGTTCCAGGTGTTCTCGTCGATGTCGTCGTCGACGCTGAAGAATATCGGCGCCGAGCCCGGGCCCCCCGCCGCGGCGTGCAACCGTTGCGCCGTCCGGGCATCGGCCACCCCGCCGTCGTAGCCGCGGGTGTAATCCGACGGGTCCGGCCACCCGGGTTTGCCGTACTGGAAATTGCTGACGATCTGCAGACCCGCGGCGCGCAGCGCGTCCGCGTACTCGCGGGTGATCGGCTTCGCCTCGAAATTCGCGCCCGGCCGCGACTCGGAAACGTAATTCACCACCCCGGCATAGCCCGCCGATTTGATCTCGTCCGGCGAAATCCTGCGCTCGGCGAAATCGATCAGCCGCAGGTCGGCGGCGAATGCCGTCGGCGCGGCGGAGTTGGCGGCCGAGGTCACGAAGCTGAGGAAAGCGGGCGCCACGGCAAGTTTTAGGACGTCGCGTCGCGACGCCGATCGCCGTCCGCGGCGTTCGCCTGATGCAGCCGAACCCTGCACCGCGCGATGGTAACAAACAGCTCAGGACCGGTGCTGCGACTGCGCGGCACCGAACACCGTCGGCTTGGGCCCCCCGCGGTGCGCCGGCGGAGGTGAGGAACACCCATCGCCGACTGCCGCGCGACTGCGCAGGCGCGCGCGCATTCTCCGCCGAGTGGCCGCTCGGACTCTGGTCAACCCCGGTCGGGGCCGGGTGGCATGATCCTTAAGTGCCGGATTTCCGTGGGATCGTTTTCGCGGGTGCCGGTGATGTTCGAGCTCGTTGCGCTCGATTAGGTGATCGAACTATAGTCTGGACACATGTCCAGTTTGCTGTCACGGAGTTCGGGAGTCCGTTGACCGCGATGGGTTCGGCGCTGTTCCGCGGTCATTCACCAGCAAAGAAGAGTTGAGTATGCGAATTGCCCTGCTGTCCTACCGTAGTAAAACTCATTGCGGCGGACAGGGCGTCTACGTGCGCCATCTCAGCCACGGACTGGTGGAACTCGGTCATGACGTCGAGGTGTTCTCCGGCCAGCCCTACCCCGACCTGCTCGATCCGCGGGTGCGGCTGACCAAGGTCCCCAGCCTCGACCTCTACCGCGAGCCCGACCCGTTCCGCGTGCCGCGGCCCAGCGAAATCCGTGACTCGATCGACCTGTTGGAACTGCTTACCACCTGGACCGCCGGGTTCCCGGAACCGCGGACGTTCACCATGCGCGCCGCCCGGTTGCTGGCCGGCCGGACCGCCGATTTCGACGTCGTCCACGACAACCAGAGCCTGGGCACCGGACTGCTCACGATCGCCGGCGCGGGCCTGCCGGTGGTGGCCACCGTGCACCACCCCATCACCCGTGACCGGGTGCTCGACCTGGCCGCCGCGCGGTGGTGGCGAAAACCGTTGGTGCAGCGATGGTATGGATTTCTCGGCATGCAGCAGCAGGTCGCACGCCAGATTCCCGACCTGCTGACGGTCTCCTCGTCGTCGGCCGCGGACATCGTCAGCGACTTCGGCGTCTCCCCCGACCAGCTGCACGTCGTGCCGCTGGGCGTGAACACCGAGCTGTTCAAGCCGGCGTCGCGGCCCCGGCAGGCCGGACGGATCATCGCGATCGCCAGCGCCGATACGCCGCTCAAGGGGGTGCGCACGCTGCTGCACGCGGTGGCCCGCCTGCGCACGCGCAGAGATCTCGAGCTGCGCCTCGTCGCCAAGGTGGAGCCCAACGGTCCCACCCACAAACTCATCGCCGAGCTCGGCATCTCCGACATCGTCCACATCACCAGCGGGCTTTCCGACGCCGAGCTCGCGGCGCTGTTCGCGTCGGCCGAGGTCGCCTGCATTCCGTCGCTCTACGAAGGGTTCTCGCTGCCCGCGGTGGAGGCCATGGCCAGCGGGACGCCGATCGTGGCCAGCCGGGTGGGCGCACTCCCCGAAGTCCTGGGCACCGACGGCGCGTGCGCCGAGCTGGTGCCGCCCGCCGACGTCGACGCGCTCACTCGCGCGCTCGGTGACCTGCTGGACTCGCCGGAGAAGCGGCGGAGCCTGGGCGAGGCGGGACGCACCCGCGCGGTCAACGTCTTCAGCTGGGAGGCCGTGGCCGCGCAGACGGTTCGGGTGTATGACCGCGCGATCGCCCGTAACACCGCTGCGTCGGCGACCGAGGGGGAAGCGCGATGCTGACGGTGGATTTCGACCGGCTGCGGATCGGGCCGGCCACCAAGGTCATCGACGTCGGTTGCGGGGCCGGCCGGCACGCATTCGAGGCGTATCGGCGCGGAGCCGACGTGGTCGCGTTCGACCAGGACGAGGCCGAATTGCGTTCGGTGGACACCATTTTGCGCGCGATGGCGGAAACCGGGGAGGCGCCCGCCGCGGCGTCGGCGAGGGTGGTGGTCGGCGACGCGCTGAAGTTGCCGTATGCCGACGAGACGTTCGACTGCGTGATCGCGTCCGAAATCCTCGAGCACATCCCGCATGACGACGCCGCCATCGCCGAACTGATCAGGGTGCTCAAGGTGGGCGGCACGTTGGCGGTCAGTGTGCCGCGCTGGCTTCCGGAGCGGGTGTGTTGGTTGCTGTCCGACGAATACCACAGCAACGAGGGCGGCCACGTGCGTATCTACCGGGCCAGTGAATTGCGCGCGAAGATCCTCGATGGCGGGATGCAATTGACGCATGCCCACCACGCGCACGCGCTGCACGCCCCCTTCTGGTGGTTGAAATGCGCCGTGGGAGTGTCGAACACCGAGCACCGCGCCGTGACCGCGTACCACAAACTCCTGGTGTGGGACCTGATGCGGCGACCGAGGGTGACGCAGTTGGCCGAATCGCTGCTCAATCCGCTGGTCGGCAAGAGCGTGGCCATGTACTTCGTCAAGCATCCGGCGGCAGAAAGCCAAGCGACGGTGGGATATTCAGTTGCGTCGGGTTAACCCACCCTCGGTCGCGGGCGTCCTGTCCCCCGAGCAATGCCGGCAAACCGCGCGGTCCATCGCGGCCATCCAGGAACCC